>JAQBZA010000008.1 GCA_027622795.1 Planctomycetota bacterium
CAAAGTTGGCGAGCGTGCCCTGCAGGGCCAGCCCCACCACGAAGGCGGCCCCACCGATGAGCGCCAGCAGCGGGCTCGTGTTGATCTCCAAGGCCGAGAGCGACACGACGAGGCCCACCAAGAGCGTGGCCTGGCGGACAAAGTTGACGAGAAAGGTCCGCAGCAACGAGGAGGCCCCCCTGACCCGGGCGATCGCCCGGCCGGTGAGACTGCTCAGAAACTTCGACAGCATCCACGAGGCGAAGAGGATCACCAGGAAGCGGATGATGTTGCCGAGCCAGCGGACGCCCCCCTGGGGCGAGAGCAGCCAGTTCCTCAACACGACCAGCGCCGTGCCGGCGTTGGTGACGTCCATTTCGAGCCCATTCACGGCGGAGGCGTAGAGGCGAAACTCCTTGGGATCACCCCCCTTGCGTTCCCATTCGTCGAGCACGACCCGCAGGCGGTCGGTGAGAATCGTCCGCTCTTCCTGGAGCCGCGAGAGCGCGGAGCCAGGAGTTGCCGCATCTGCTCCGACCGCAGCGCCGGTTCGCAGGTCGCTGATCTCGCGGACCTTGTCCTTGAGACGGTCTCGCCACACCGTGGCCAGGTCAGCCAGTTCCTGCTCGGTGAGCGGCCGAACGCTGGCCTTGAGCCGATCATGCGATTCGACGGCCTCCACGTCGGCGGCTGGCTCGCCCACGGTCAGCTGGCCGGGGGTCGGCTCGACCGGGGCAAGCTCCGCAGCTCCGAGCGGTGCACTCCAAGCACCGACCGCCAGCACCGCGGCAACCACCAACCCGTCAAGCCTCAGCGGACAACCCATCACCGACCTACTGGCGCCACAGGCCGACGGGCCACCTCGGGCTCAGGCCCCTTGGGCAGCGTGCAGCCGGTGATGGCCCAGCCATCGGGGAGCGTCTGCAGACCAGTCACGCCGGTGCCGAGATATCCGCGGATCAGGTCAAACTCCGGCAGCGTGCTGCCGTCGATCTTCTGCTCCCGCACATGCCCCTCCGTACCGTCACCAAAGAGCCCGTTGAGCAACTGGCCGAGCATGCTCTTCGACTTGGGCATCATGCCCTGCCGCAGCATTTCATAGGCCGGCCGGATCGCTTCATCTTCCCGGTTGAATGACCGGGCGGCCGCCTTGCCCGGTAGCAGTTTTGCCAGTTCAGCCGTCGCTGCCCCGTAGTCGGGGGAAGTGACCAGCGATTCACCACCGCCGGACGTTGTGAGCACACGCTCGAGGAAATCACGATGTGACGCGATCAGGAGATGACCATTGGCAATCGTGACTGCCGAATGGGGCAGAAGCTTCTCCTCCCGCTCATGAAGCCGCTGCCGACGGCGGCGGGCATCCCGCGGGTCTTCGTCGTCATGATCGGCATGGGCAATCGCGCCACCCGGCGTCTCGATTTCGAGCTTGGGAATCTCCATCGTCCGGTCGACGAGTTCCCAGACCACAAGACCGTTGAAGTCGATCTTCTGCATGTCGGGGTCGGTCGACATGCTTTTGGCCACAGTCTGGGCCACCTGTTCGGGGTCGGTCGCCTCGATGGCGATTACGAGCCGCTCGCTCTCCACGCCGATCGGCTCAGCGTAGTCGCTGATGACGGTCACCCGCGTGCCAAGGCAGCCCACGAGATCCTTTTCGACATCGATCTGCGGGCCGTCCGGATCCTCCTTGAGTGACGCGATTACGTCGTCAAACACGCCCTCTTCGCCGACGATGTCATCAACCAGCGGCTCGATCGAGTTGAAGGCGTTTTGAAGGTCCCACTGCAGTGAAATCCAACTGGAGACATCCCGCGGCGCCCAGGTCGGAGGGGCGATCGTTTCGGAATCGGGGAAGTGGAGCATCCGGGCCGCGCCGTCAAAACGGTCGATCGCGAAGGGCTGTCGCCCTTCCAGTGGCGGCGCATAGATCATGGCGTGATGCCGGAGTTCGTAGAGCCCATCGTCGAAGGCGACAAAGCCGCCCGCTCCCTTCACGGCCCCGAAGCCCTGACGATTGAGGATCGCGACATAGTCGGGCCCCTTCTTCTTCTCACGGGGCGGGTTGGTGGCCTGGTAGGCGGTGGCGAACCCGAACGGATCGACGTACCACCGCAGGGGCTTGGTCGAGGCCGCCACATGCTGCCCGCACTGTTTCGCGACCGCGGCAAAACTGGGTAGTGAGGCGAGGCTATCGGCTCGTCCCTTGGAAAGCGTGGCCAACACGTCGGCCACGGTCGCCGCATGGTCGCCCACGATCAGCGCCGCCGGCGCCCGGGCGAACGCGACGCGACGGTCCCGCGTGTCCTGCTCGTCACGGCGGGCCGCATCGGCATCCGGAGGCAGCGTGTACACGCGGATCGCCTCGGGCAGCCCCTCAACGGCCACTTTTTTTGCCTGCCGCTCGACGAGCCGCTCTTCGATCTTCGTCAGAAGTGCGTCGGCTTCGGCGTCATGGCCGGTGGTATCGACCAGCAGCACGGTCGCCAGCAGGCCATCATCGAGGCCGATCGCGGCCGCGGCGATCTCTCCCCCCGGCACGGCGTCGAGGTCCTCGAGTTTCAGGCCGAGTTTGGCCAGCCGCTTGCTGCCCGATTCGGAGAGCTGCTTCCGAAAGCTCTCCACGAAGGGCTTCATGTTCGGATCTTTGAGCAGTCGGCCGTAGGTCGAGCGGTTGAAGGCGTCGCCGAATCCCTGGCTGTCGGGCACGCTGATCCAGGCCTTCGTCGTGTCCGGAAAAATGGTTTCACTCGGCGGAAAGGCACCGCCGTGCGCAGCCGCCCCGAGGAGCATCGCTACCATTCCGCAGCCGGCTGCCACCCTCCGCGACCAACGCAGCGAGCCTGTCCAACGGCTCCGCAGGGCCGATCGTTCCTTCGTCAATCCGTGCACAACAGTGCTCCTTCTCAAGGTGGCTAGAGTTCGCATGACTGGAATACCCAGTTTGTATCGAACCCGCCACACGGAATTCTCAACATCCATCCGGAGCCTTTGCCCACCTTACGTGGAGGCCCGCGGTGCATCTCCGCAAGAGGAGAAGTCTGGCAGGTTGGGGCGGGATGCTGCAACATCGTCTCCGAGAGCCACCGGGAGGAGGAGGACCATTCCGGCCATGAGAGCCAGGGCAGTGGCGAAGGTGGTCTCGCGAGAGAGCCCGAGGCCCCGGCAGACGAGGCCGACGCCAAGAATGGCCCCTCCGGTAGCAGCGATCACTGCCACCACGAGGATCGCCGGCCATGGCCCGACCGGTGAACCAGCCGCCACAGCGGCGGCCACCAGCGACGGCCAGCCCAGCACCGCCGCATGCCGCACGACCGTCTCGACAGCCAACGCTGGTGGTTTTTCGCTGAGCCCGAACCGCCGCCCCGGAGCCGATCGCAGCAGCGCCGCCCAGGGAGACACCGCGTCTTCTCCACTCCCGTTTTGAAAAACCACCAGCGGCAGCGCGAGGCAGATCATCAAGGCTGCCGCCAGGGCCGCCGCCCAGCCAGCCCGGGCAGGATTCAAGAGCACCCAGCCGACCATCGCCGCCAGCATCGCGGCCATGGCCAGTCGCCCGAGGACCCGCCGCAGGGGCGTTGGAAACATCAGGCCAGCCACGAGGTCGCCACCACCACGGGGCAGGGGGCCGGCGGTGCGTCGCCCGAGCCAGTGCACAAGCCACGATGCGACCGCCGCCATGGCCGCCCAGCTCACGACGGCGACGAGCAAGGAACCGGCAGCAAGACCACCCAGGGCCGCGGCTGTCGCCGTGAGCATGGCCAGACTGACTGCGTCGGCGGTCGCAACCTCGCTCCGCCGCCGCACTGCCCACACCGTGACCGCGGTCAAGAGCACGGCCACGCCTGCTGCCCTGGCAATTGGAATCGTTGTCGTTGCAGCAAGGGGAGCCGTGATCAGCCTGATTGCGACGCCACCCGCAAGGCCTGCCAGCGGCAACGCCATCCGCGCGATGATCCAGCCTCCGAGCGATGGCGGCATTCCCGACGGCGGCAGGTCACCCGTCGCCGCCAGCAACGCCAGGGATGCGACCGCGACCGCCCCCAGGGGCTGCGGAGCCCAGGCCGCCCCGCAGGCCATGCCCGCCGCCAGCCATGAGGACGGCCGCCGGGCCGCGATCCGCAGCAGGAGCGGCCCCGCCACGCGCCATACGACCGCCGGTTGCGTCAGGGCCACCATTTACGACAGCCTCGGCCGGGCGGCTCCCTGCACTCGCAACGGCAGGCCGAGGATGCGAAGGAAGCCCTCGGCATCGTCCTGATTGTAGGAGCCGCCTCCTTCCATCGACGCAATGGCAGCATCGTAGAGGCTGTTGGGGCTCGTGCGACTCTTCACCAGCATGTTGCCTTTGTAGAGGTCAAGCGTGACGGTGCCGGTCACCGGCCGTTGCGCTTCTCGAATGAAGGCCATCAGGGCATCCATCTTCGCGCAATACCAGAAGCCGTAATACACCATCTCGGCCACTTCTGGAGAGAGGCGGTCGCGGAGATGGACGAGGTCGCGATCGAGCGTCATCTGCTCTACGAGGCGGTGGGCCTCGTAGAGCAGCGTCATCCCCGGCGCCTCGTAGACGCCGCGGCTCTTCATGCCGACAAGGCGGTTCTCGACGATGTCGGTACGGCCGATGCCGTTGCGACCGCCGATCTCGTTGAGCGTGAGCACAATCTCGTGGGCTGCCAGCGGCTTCCCGTTGACCCGCACCGGCACGCCCGCCTCGAAATCAATCGTGACGGTTTCCGGCGTGTCGGGGGCCGCCTGCGGCGATACGGTCATGCCAAACTCGACAAGCCCAAGGCCGTCGGTGGAGAGCTCCTCGAGCAGCCCCGCCTCGTAGCTCGTATGCAGACAGTTTTCATCGGAACTGTAGGGCTTGCTCTTGGAGGCCTTCACCGGGATCTGCTTCTGTTCGCAAAACTCGATCAGCTCCTGCCGGCCGGGGAAGCGGTCGCGAAATTCCTGCATCCGCCACGGTGCGAGAATCGTGATCGCGGGGTCGAGCGCCTCGGCAGCGAGCTGAAATCGGCACTGATCATTGCCCTTGCCGGTGGCTCCGTGGGCATAGACCGTGGCTCCTTCGCGGTGGGCGATCTCGACGCAGATCTTGCTGATGAGCGGCCGGGCGATCGACGTGCCGAGGAGGTAGGTGCCCTCGTATCGGGCCTGCCACTGCATCGTCGGAAAGGCGAAGTCGCGGCAGAGTTCTTCCCGGACATCGACGATCATCGCCTTCACCGCCCCGCAATCCCGCGCCTTCTTGAGCGTCGCCTCCCGATCCTCGCACGGCTGCCCGAGATCGACATACACCGCCACCACGTCATACCCCTTCTCGATCAGCCACCCCAGAATCACCGAGGTGTCGAGCCCTCCCGAATACGCCAACACACACTTCTTCTTCATCTAACTTTCTCCGTGTCACTGATTTCGTAAGCATCACGTC
The DNA here is from genome assembly GCA_027622795.1 of Planctomycetota bacterium. Classification (GTDB taxonomy): domain Bacteria; phylum Planctomycetota; class Planctomycetia; order Pirellulales; family UBA1268; genus CACORA01. The sequence continues at coordinate 5,414 of JAQBZA010000008.1, forward strand.
CGCCGCCCAACGACGGAGGCTCCGGGGTCGGCGAACGCTCGAGGAGCGTTGGCGTATCCTCGCCCCGCGACGAGACTTTTGCCGCCCCGGAGCCGGTGCTTCACAGGAACGCGATCACACCTCGTGAACCAACGCCATATTGTGCCCACCCGTCCCAAAACCGATACCCGCCACCAGTAGAATCCGGTCACCACGCTGCAGCCGCCCCTCCCGCAGCCCCCAGGCACTCACGTGCTCAAGCAGCTGATTGATGTCGGGCGAGGCGACATTCGCCAGCGGGGTCACACCCCAGTAGAGCGACATCTGGCGGAGCGTGGCGGCATTGTCGGAGAGGCCGACCGTCGGCACCGCGCCCCGCCGCTTGGAGCGGGCGATGGCCGTGAGGCCGCTGCGGCTGGCGACCACGAAGAGCTTGGCATCGAGCTCACCGGCGATCCGGCTGGCCCCGTCGACCACGGCCTGCGTGATCGGATGGAGGCCATCGACGAGAAACTCCGGCGCCGGCAGAAACTCCTGCACCGGCACCCCGGCGCTGCCCCGCTCGGCCATGAACCGGCCTTCCATGTATCGCCAGCGGTCGGCGAGGTACTGCTTCTCGGTTTCGCGGGCGATCCGCCGCATCATTTCGACGACCAGCCGGGGATGTTCGCCGATGGCCGTCTCGCCGGAGAGCATGCAAGCGTCGCAGCCGTCGAGGATCGCGTTGGCGACGTCGGTCGTCTCGGCCCGCGTCGGCCGGCGGGCGTGCTGCATGCTGTCGAGCATCTGCGTGGCCACGATCACCGGCTTTTGATACCGCTGGCAAGCGCGGATGATCCGCTTCTGCACCATCGGCATGCTGGCCACGTCGGTCTCCACGCCAAGATCTCCGCGGGCCACCATCACCGCATCGGCGGCGTCGACGATCGCATCGAGGTTGTCGATCGCCTCTCGCTTCTCAATCTTCGCCACGACGCGGGCCTGCGAGCCGCGGGTGCGGAGCAGTTCCTTGAGGAGCTTCACCTCGACCGGGCTGCGGACGAATGACAGGCTCACGAAGTCGGCCCCGGCGGCGGCTGCCCACTCGGCATGCTGCCAGTCGGCCTGACTCATCGCCGCCACGGAGAGCTTCACCCCGGGGAGATTGACACCTTGGCGACTCCGCACGATGCCCCCCTGCACGACCCGACAGCGGGCAGCATCGGGAGCCTTCTCCTCAACCACGAGGCTGATCGTGCCGTCGGCCAGCATCACGCTATCACCCGCGGCGAGTTCGTCGACAAGCGGCGCGTAGGTTGTCACAAACCGATCCGCTTGATCGCTTTCGGTGCCGCGGATAAACCAGATCGTGGCCCCTTCGACACAGTCAACGGCACCGCCGGGAAGTTCCCCGAGCCGGATCTTGGGTCCGGCAAGATCGACGAGCACACCGACCGGCCGCGCGAGGGCATCGCCAACCCGGCGGATGCGATCGAGCGTTTCCTGGTGCTCGTCCATCGACCCGTGGGCCATGTTGAGCCGAAACACGTCGACGCCTGCCTCAACGAGGCCGTGGATCGCCGTCTCTTCGCGGCTGGCCGGGCCAATCGTGGCGACAATCTTGGTGCGGACGACCGGCGGGGCCGGAGGCGGGTTGGTCATGGTGCGCGTCCTTAATGCGATAGCGGGCGACGGGAAGGTGGGAGGCGTACCAGAAGGAGCCGACAGTGTATCCTCAGTTGTCTGCTTTCCCATGCGAGAACCGCTGATGGCCGCACGAGCGGGCACAAACAGAGCTTGGAATGGCCGCCGGGTGATTGTCGCCGGCGGTACGGCCGGATTCGGCCTTGTGCTGGCGCGGCATCTGGCGCGGCAGGGGTCAACCGTGCTTGTGGTGGGCCGATCGGCCAACGGTGTTCGCCTGGCCCTTGCGGCCTGCGAGCAGGCGGGGGAACCGACGGCCCACATGCACGGAATCACGGCCGACCTCGGCCAGCCTGGTGAGGGCAATCGAGTCGCCGGGGAAGCGATTCGGCTGCTCGGCGGCATCGACGACGTCTTTTTCTGCGTCGGTCGCTCAGGCCGGGCCGCGATCATGCGATCCTCGGTGGCGACGCTCCAAGAGTATCTCGATGCCAATCTGCTCTCCGCCGTCGAACTCACGCAGGCCGTCGCCGATGATGTCACCCTTGCAGCCGGCCATCTTGTCTACATCGGCAGTTTGGCCGGGAAGATCGTGATGCCCTACTTGGGGCCCTACAGCGTGGCAAAGTCAGCGTTGGCCGCCTACGTCGATGCGGTGCGACTCGAACTCGAGCCCCGCGGTGTCCATGTGCTACTCGTGTCACCCGGTCCCATCCGTCGCCAGGCCAACGACCCCGCAGCCGACCGGGCGGCCGAGCGGTATGCGGCCGAAACGGTGGCGGCAGGGTTGCCCCCAGAGGCAGCCGCGCCGGGGGGCACTGCGGCGCTCCGTCTCATTGATCCCGATGTGCTCGCCCAGCGGATCCTGTCAGCCTGCGGTCGGCGGACAAACGAATTGGTGGACCCCGGGAAGGTGCGGTGGCTTGCCGGCCTCATCGAGTGGTTCCCTGACGCCGGGCGTCGGCTACTGGTCTGGGCAACGCGGCCGCGGCGGTAGTGGCCGCCCCTGGGCAGAAGGCGCATGCCCAGCGCGGCCCCCTTCAGAGATGGTCGACTCCCCTGAGAGAATGATTGTTTGAGTCCCCGCCGCGGGTACGTTGGGCGACCTCGCACATGCGAGTGCCCCCCAATCACGAGGAGCGGAACGCATGCCCGAACGAAGCCGAATGGCGACGAGTGACAAAGGGTGGTTGTCCCTCTCCGCGCGTGCTCACAACGGCTTTACCCTCGTCGAATTGCTCGTGGTCATCGCCATCATCGGCGTCTTGATTGGAATGCTCCTTCCCGCGGTTCAGGCGGCACGTGAGGCCGCCCGCCGGATGGCTTGTCAAAACAACCTTCGGCAGGTCGGCATCGGGTTTCACAACTACAACGTGTCGAAAGGCTTCTTCCCGACAAACGTCTCCGGAAACGGGGCGCGGCATTATTGGGTTGCCCAAATTCTTCCCTATCTCGAAGAGAATCCATTGGCAGCCATGTACGACTACACCGTCGCCTGCAACGACATCAAGAACCGGGAAGCGGTTCAATACCCGCTGGCATTCATGAGTTGCCCCAGCACTGCCGGTGGACCTCTGCCCGACCCGAAGTTCAAGGCCACGGGCAGCCCGCAGTGGGGTTCGATCGCCGCCGATTACTCCGGATGCTCGGGGCCGTCTCCGCGCCAGTGGGACATCGCGCCGCAGCAGGTCAGTTACCCGAAGCCTGCCAACATCAACGGCTTCTTCAAAGGCACGATCCAGCCATCAGGGAAAGGCCTTCAAGTTCGCCACATCGTGGATGGAACATCCAAGAGCGTTGCCGTCGTTGAGCGTGCAGGACGGCCACAGGTGTGGTATTTCAAACAGATGATTCCCGATTCGGGGACGGCCACAAGCAGCAAGTATGTCACCCTCTGCGGGTGGGCAAACACAAACCAAGGCGATGTGCGTGGGTATCGGCTCGACACCACACAGGCCGACCCGGCAAGACAATACCCTGATCCAGGGCCGACCATGATCAACGGCAGCAATGGCCGCGGCATCTACGCCTTCCACCCCGCCGGAGCCACACTTCTGTTTGTGGATGGATCCTGCCGATTTTGGAACGATGAAGTTTCCGTGGACGTGATCGCCGCTGCACTCACCATCGCCGGTGGGGAGATGGTGCAACTGCCATAGCCGTGGGCATACCGAGTGGCTTATGCAGAACCATCAAAACGGTTTTCAAAACGGTTTTTTCATTCTCTTTGTCGTGATCGCGTGTGCGGTGACTGGGCGGGCCCACGGTGACGCGGCCGCAACCCGCGGTACCAGGGCACCGCGGAGTGACGTTGCCCGCGCCGAGTGGGTTGCCATGCTGCGCGAAGCCTACTCCCGTCCGTCTGCGGAGTGGCCGCCACCGCACTGCGACCCGGCCGTCACCTGGCGGGAGTTCGGCCTCCTCTCAGCAGTGAAACACCCCGCTGACAATCCGCATTCCCCGGCAAAAGAGCAACTCGGCAAAGCGCTGTTTTTCGAGCCACGTCTTTCGGCAAGCGGCGAGATGGCGTGCGCCTCGTGCCATGATCCCGACCTCGCCTGGGCCGACGGCCGCACCGTGAGCTTCGGCCATCTCCGCAAACCGCTGGCCCGCAACGCGCCGACGATCCGCAACGTCGCCTTTCAGGAGTCGCTCTTTTGGGACGGCCGGGCTCTCTCGATCGAGGATCAGGTCGAAGCGGTGCTTCTCAATCCCGCCGAGATGCACGTCACTCGGGAGCATGTCGTGAGCGTGCTGTCGCAGAGCGCTACCTATCGGGAACTGTTTGCCTGGGCCTTCGGCGATCGGAAAATCACGTTCGACCGCACCGCCCAAGCGCTGGCTTGTTTCCAGCGGACGGTCGTGGGCGGCCATTCCCGCTTTGACCGGTTCCTGGCGGGTGACCGCGAGGTGCTCAACGACCAGGAACTCATCGGCCTTGATCTCTTTCGCCGCGAGGCCCGCTGCATGAACTGCCACCATGGCCCGCTCCTTGCCGACGGCCAGTTTCATGATCTGGGCCTCAGCTACTACGGCCGCAGTCTCGAGGATCTCGGTCGCTTCGAGGTCACCCATGAGGCGGCCGATGTGGGCCGCTTCCGCACGCCAAGCCTGCGGGACGTCACCCGCACGCGGCCGCTTATGCACAACGGCCTCTTCGAACTCTCCGGCGTGCTGGCGATGTACAACGTCGGGATGGTCGCCATCAAGCGGCAGGCCCATCAACACGATGACCCGCTCTTTCCGGTGAAGTCGCCGCTGCTCAAACCGCTGGGGCTCAATCGGCAGGATCTGGCCGATCTGGAGGCGTTTCTGGGAACGCTCGAGGAGCCGCGGCGTCGCGTGCGGCCGCCGCCTGCCGCGCCGAAATGATTGCGGCATTTGCGAGCCCCCAGATTCGGACGCCGCCGTGTGCAGCGGTCACCAGCCGTGTGCCGGTCGGATCGAGGGCGATGGCCCGCGGCGTCTCGCGACTCCCGGGCAGGCTGATGAGTTCGCGGCCCGAAGACGCGTGCCAGATTCGTACGGTGCCGTCAGGGGAGGCCGTTATGATCCGCCGACCGTCGGGTGTATGAAGCACTTTTTCGACGGCACCGTTGTGCGCCCGCAGGACGTGCATCTCACGGCCCGTCGCCGTCTCCCAGATTCGCGCCGTGCCATCATCTGACGCGGTGACGACCCGCTCGCCATCTGGCATGAAGGCAATGTCAAGAATGCTGCGGACATGGCCTACCAGCCGCGAAACTCGACCGCCTTTCTGGCAATCGTCGACATAGACTGTGCCCATGGCCGTGCCCCGGGCGACGAGGCCGCCCGGGCCGGCCGCCAGCGCCGTGACCAGGCCGATCGGAGGTAGTTGATTGACGGTTTGGCCATCGGCAGCATCCCACGCTTCTGCCTTGCCAGCCACCACGCGGCTCCCATCGACGGCAAAGACTGCTGCAACGAAGCTGTCGCCATCAGCGCAAAATCGCGCGTGCAAGGGTATCGTCTCGTTGAGAAGCCGATCGCCGGCCCTCCAGTTCCAGAGCATGATGTTGGCGGCGCGGCCGCCCGAGCGGGTCAAGATCCGTGTGCCATCCGCGTTGAAGGCAACCGTGCTGGCCCCGCCCGCGTGGTCCCCGAGCCGGGCCAGGCAGCGGCCGCCGCCGGCAGCGTCCCACACGCAAACCTCACCTACCTTGTCATCCCAGCCACACGCTGCCGCCACATGGCAGCCGTCGGCCGAGTAGGCAATCGCGTTGACACGGCCACCACGGGCATCGAGCACGGCGCCTCGCTCCATCGTCTGCGGATTCCAGAGTTCCACGCGGCCCGTTCCCTGTGGGGCCAGAGCAATCTGCCTGCCATCGGGTCGAAAACAGACCGCCGTGGCGTCAGCCACACTCGGAAACTCGGCCTGCGGCCGGCCATCAGTGGCATCCCAGATTCGAACCGTTCCATCGCGACTGCCGGAAGCGATCGTGAGGCCGTCGGGGTGAAAGGCGAGTGAGGTCACCGCCGCCGCATGGCCGAAGCGGGTGCCGAGGAGCATCCCCTTCCGCGAATCCCACAGAGACACGTCACCATTCTGAGTACCACCAGCGATTCGACCACCGTCGGGACTGAAGCTGATGGCCGTCACGATGCCGTCAACTTCTGTCAGATGAGCCACGACCGTGCCATCGGCAACGCTCCAGATCGTGATGACATTTTCCCGTGACGACGTGGCCAGCCAGGCTCCGTCGGGGCTGAACTCCACGGGCGTATCGACAAATCCCATCCCGATCTGCAGCGTGATGCTCGGCAGCCGCCTACCGTCGTGAGTCTCCCATAGCATCACATCGCACAGCACAGCCCCACCCTGAGAGTCGGTTCGCTGCGTGTCGACGTCTTTGCACACCAGCAGGGCCAATCGCCGGCCATCCGGGCTGAATCGAAAGGCTTCAGTGCTTCCTTCGTCGTACGAGGCGATTGCCCGCCCGTCGTCCGCATCCCAGAGCGTTGCGACACCACTGGGCTCGCGGGTGAAAAGTCGGCTGCCGTCGGGCGAAAAAGCGGCGGCCTGGAGGCGCCCACGGCCCGTTTTCACAACCGTGACGGAGCCACCGGTCACTCCGTCAATCACCTCGATGCCAGCCAGCTTCTGCACTGCCACACGGCGGCCATCACTACTGACCGCGACTGTCGAATCGGCCTTGTCAGAAGATCGTGATTCACTATCAAGGCCTGTCTGCCATCGGCAGACCCACGGGTCGCCACATCCCGTGAGTGGCTGATACGCAGAATCACTGCCTACAGAAAAGAGGTGTGTGGCCCGTCGGATTGAATCCTCAGCAAATCCTCTGACCGCCACAAACGGCGCCGGTAGAGGTTTCTCCTGCAGCGGTGCCACAACAAACGAACGGGCCAGCAGCACGCTGCCATTCGGGTTGAAGGCAACGTCACGAATACCTCCTTGCCCCAAATCAAGCACCGCGAGTGCCTCGTCGAGCCCCGCAGCGAGGCAACGCATCTCGAGCGGCAAAGGCTCGCCAACGATGGTCGCATTTTCCTCGTAGGCCTCCTTTGCCACGTGTGCCTCTCCAGTCTGGATCGCCTTCGTCAACGCGCGGAGATTTGCGACATACAGATGGTCGGTGGCCCTTGCGCTGGCGGCGTCAGCCCGCTCGCGCTGTTCGATCGCAATCAGCCGCTGCTGCTCGGCGCGCACAGCGAAGAGCGAGATTCCGACCAGAGCCAACACGAGCGAAATGGCAACGCCCGCCGCCGTCGTTGCTGCGAAGCGATGCCGCCGCGCCAGTTTCGCCATGGTGTCGAAAAGGCCGGGCGGCTGAGCCTGAATCGGTTCACCGCTGAGGAAGCGGCCGAGATCGGCCTCCAATTCGGCAGCCGACGAGTATCGGCGGCTGCAGTCTTTCTCCAGGCACGTGGACACGATCCTGGCAAGATCTTTGGGAAACCGTCGATGTGCGGCCGTGATTGAGGACGGTTCAGTCTCACGAATGATCCGGGCGGCTTCATGGATCGGCCGGTTGGCGATCGCGTAGGGGAGCCGGCCGGCGAGGAGTTCGTAGAGAACAATGCCAAGGGAATAGACGTCGGACCGCAAGTCGATCTCGTCAGTATTCCCAGCGAACTGCTCGGGGCTCATGTACTGAAGCGTGCCGACGACGTGGCCGGCATCGGTGTGCATCGTGGTGAGAGCAAGGTCGCCGTCGGTACTGCGTGCCACACCGAAGTCGATGATTTTTGGTTGGCCGGCGGTGTCAACAAGGATGTTGCCCGGCTTCAAATCCCGGTGGATGATCCCCTTGTGGTGGCCGTGCGCCACGGCCCGACAAACCTCGCGAAAGAGTTCCACTCGCTGCCGGGTATCGAGGCTGCGGTCAGCCGCATAGGCCGTGATCCCTTGGGCCTGTTCGATGAACTCCATGACGAAGTAGGGAAGGGGGCAGCCCGCCACATCCTGCATGCCTACGGAAAAGATCTTGGCAATGCCGGGATGGCTGAGTCGACCAAGAATGTGAGCTTCATGCTCAAATCGACGGGCGGCGGCTGGCGAGAGCATGCCTGGATGGATCAGTTTTACGGCGACGGTTCGACAGGGCATCCCCTGCAGTCCCTCGTAGACACGGCCCATCCCGCCGGCGGCAATGAAGCGAATGATGGACACATCGCCGAGTCGTGTGCCGGCGGCGAGCGGATCGACGCTCGCTTCAACCGCCGCCTCACCAAAATCGGTGAGGCCCGCAAAGCTAAACGCGAGACTCGAAGTGCAATCCCCGTCGCGCCTGGCACCTGGGGGTGGATCATTCATGTCGCTGTTCCCTTTTCGTACCTTATCCGAAACGCTCGTCCCCAGCCCGCAAGACCATGGCAGGCACGGAAAAACAGTTGCTTCCGCGACAAATCGCGGCCGCTGCGGTATACCTGTCGCGGAACGGCGTCCACGGGGCAGCCGTGGCTTTTTTGACTTCGTGACATCAGGAGCAGTTCGATGACCGATTTTTTTCAGGGAATTGGCAAAATTCGGTACGAAGGTCCTCAGTCGACGAACATGCTCGCCTTCCGACACTACGATGCCGACGCCCTCGTGGAAGGCAAGGCGATGCGGGATCACTTTCGCTTCGCTGTTTCCTATTGGCACTCCTTTCGAGGAACTGGCAGCGACCCATTTGGGCCGGGCACGATGATCCGGCCATGGGAGACCGAGAGCGACCCGCTCAGGATGGCACTCAAGCGGGTCGATGTCGCCTTTGAGTTTCTCGAGAAACTTGGCTGCGACTTCTACTGCTTCCATGATCGCGATGTTGCCCCCGAAGGCGCGACGCTCGCGGAGAGCAATCACCTTCTTGATGTTGTCGCTGATCGACTCGAGGAGCACCAGAAATCGAGCGGCAAGAAACTCCTCTGGGGTACGGCCAACCTGTTCAGCCATTCCCGCTACGTCCACGGGGCGGCAACCAGCCCCAATGTCGAGTCGTTCGCCTTCGCCGCTGCTCAGGTGAAGAAAGCGCTTGAAGTGACGCACCGCCTCGGTGGCGCCGGCTATGTCTTCTGGGGTGGCCGCGAGGGCTACCAGTGCCTGTGGAACACCGATATGAAGCGGGAGGTTGACCACCTCGCGGCCTTCATGCACATGGCCGTCGACTACGCGAAGGAGATCGGCTTCACCGGCCAGTTCTACTTCGAGCCGAAGCCGCGGGAGCCGATGAAGCATCAATACGACTTCGACTCGGCGACGTGCATCAACTTTCTCCGCACCTACGGTCTGGAAAAGCACGTGAAGATGAACATCGAGACCAACCACGCCACGCTCGCTGGCCACGAGATGCAGCACGAACTCGAGTATTCCGGCATGCAGGGCTTCCTCGGCTCAATCGACGCCAACACTGGCGACACGCTCGTCGGCTGGGATACCGATCAGTTTCCGACAAACATCTACCTCACGACGCAGATCATGTATTCGATCCTCAAGTACGGCGGCCTCGCCCCCGGCGGCGTCAACTTCGACGCCAAGGTTCGCCGCGAGAGCTTCGAACCGGTCGACCTCTTCCACGCCCACATCGGTGGCATGGACGCCTTCGCTCATGGCCTCAAGATCGCGGCAGCCATGCGGGCCGACGGCCGGCTTCAGAAACTCCTTGATGAACGGTATGCCTCGTGGTCTGGTCCGCTCGGCAAGCGGATCGAGTCGGGATCTGAGTCCTTCACGTCTCTCGAGAAGGAAATGCTCGCCAGGGGTGAATCCACCCCGTGCTCGAGCGGCCGCCAGGAACTCTTCGAAAACGTGTTCAACACATACCTGTAGGCGGTGCCAGCGTCAGGGTGGCCCCGGTGGGGTCGCCACCTTCTCCAAAGCTCGTCGCAATGACTCCATTTGCTGCGCGTCGGTGATCTTGCGACCTGCCTTGTCGCTGATATGAAACGCATCGACGACCTGGTCGGAATAGGTGCCGATCTTGGCCGCCTGCACGGAGATGCCCGCATCGAAGAGTGTGCGGGCGATGGAATACAGCAGCCCCGCCGAATCGTGAGTGAAGACCTCGAGGATCGTGGACCGTTCTGAACTCTCATTGTCGAACAGCACCCGCGTCGGCAGCAGTGATGCAGGGGTCGGCTGCGGAGCAAATGGGTTCCAGAGCCTGGTGAAAACCGGGCGGTCTCCGACCCTGAGTGCTTTTCGCACCGCCTCGCGGATGTCGGCTAGGCGTTCCGCCGGAGGTGCTCCGCTGAAGTCGGGATCATGCACGACGAAATGGTCAATAATCAGGCCCCCGGGCAGCGTGTGGATGTCGGCCGCCAGAATCTCCAACCGCTGGCTCGTGAGAGCGCCAGTGAGTCGATGAAAGATGCCGTTGGCGACAGCCTCCCGGGTCCCCACCGTTATCGCGAGCGTCGACGTCTCCTCCTGCCATTGGCATTCCACCACCACACCATCATCTGGCAGTCGTGCGAGTTGGCTGATGTGCTCGAGGATCGCCTCCGGGTCACGGTCCCTGAGGTAGGAGAGCGGAAGTGTGCGAGCCAACTCGACAATCTGGTCCGACGGGTCGCGATCGGTCAGCAGTGCTTCCAGCGCTCGCCCGGTCCGCTCGGCCCGCAGCGACGGGCTCTCACCATCGAGGTAGCCAAGCGTGCGGTAGTAGAGATCGCCGAGCAGGTCCCCTTTCCAGCGGGTCCAGGTCCCGGGCCCAACGGCACTGACATCGGCCGCCGTGAGAACCGTAAGCATCCGCAGCACTTCGGGTGACCCGACTTCGCGAGCAAAGCGAACGACCAGACTGTTGTCGTCCACGTCGCGACGAAAGGCGAGATGGGCCATCAGCAGATGCTTGTGCACGAGAAACACGAGGATTTCGGCCTCATCGTCAGGAAGTTGAAAAAGCACGGCCACGTCGCGAGCGATGCGGGCGCCCACCTCGCTGTGATCCTCATCAAAACCCTTGCCGAGATCATGGATCAGGAGAGCAAGGAGCACCGTTCCCTTGCGTTTGATCTGCCGCCAGACACTGCCGAGCCAGCTTTCGTCGTCGGTCAGGGCGACAGCTTTTTCGACGGCGACAATGCAGTGCTCATCGACTGTGTATTTATGGTAGTTGTTGAATTGCAGCAGGTGACGGGCGTGTGCGAACGGGGGTACGAACTGCTCGAGCAGGCCAACCTCGTGGAGACTCCGCAAGGTGGTTCCGATGCTGTCGGGCGCCTCAAAGAGGGCGAGAAACCGGCGGCGTTCGGCCGGGCCAACCGGCTCCATCCGATTTTGTACGGCAGCCCGCACCCGTTGCCACGCCCCACTGTCGACCGGCAGTCCATAGAGCGCCGACAGTTCGAGCAGTCGCAACGCCCCGTCGATGCTCTCGGTCGCGGCGGCGGGCGCTCCGGACAGCACTCGAATGGAACCCGGTCCCACCGCATAGCGTCCGTCAACCCGATGCCCAAACAATCCGGTGACCCAGCGTTGCAGGGCCGGAGGCTGGCGACATTCCGCCGCGATCGCATCGGCCACATCCGCCACGCGACGTGTATGCCGAAAGTAATCCTGCATAAACCGCTCGACACCGAGCATGCCGCCGGCGGCCTCGATCCCGCGGGCCGCGGCAATCCGCACCTGCTCATCGCGGGTGAGTTCATCCGCGGCCTTACCGGCATGCAGGTGAAGTTCGTTGCGGAGCCGAAGCAAAAACTCGGCAGCATCACGCACGGCGTCGGCATCGTCCCGAGTGAGGCCTCCAGCCCGAGCGAGGTCATCAAGGGTCGCCGTTTCCGTCCACGACTCGTCGCCCCAGCGAACCAGGCCGAGCCAGCGAATCAGCTGCACATCGCGAAGGCCGCCAGGCGAACGCTTCACATTGGGCTCGAGCAGAAACACCGTCTCGCCAAACTTCCTTCGCTCCTCGTCTCGTGCAGCTGATAGAAGAGCTGTCATGCGGCGACGACCCCGCCGCACGATGCCCCACAGCCGGCTACGAAGCCGCCCCACGAGGTCGTTGCGACCTGCCAGCGTACGGCAGTCGAGCAGCGTGCTGAAGATCGTGGCATCGCCCGACGACAGCTGGGCCGCCTCCGCCACGCTCCGCACGCTCTGCCCCACAGTCAGCCCGGCGTCGAAGAGATCCTGCACAAGCCGCCGGGCAACGTTCGCCACAAGTCCCGCATCGATGCCTCCATCGGAGAGCAGCATCAGATCAATGTCGGAATAAGGCGCCATCTCCCGTCGGCCAAAGCCCCCATGGGCCACCAGCGCCACCTGCCGCGTTAGCCGTTCCGCCTCGGCAGGTTTACAGCCGGCGATCACCGACTGCCAGACCTCGATCACAAGTGCATCAAAGAGGTCGGTCGCGAGTCCGCAGGTGGCATACCCAAGGCCGCCCTCAGCATGCTGCGTGGCGATGCGACCCCGCAGACGGCCCAACGATTCCGTGGCTTGGGCCACCGCATGGCCAACTGAAGCTTCGGCAGGTTCGCGGGCCGCCGTCATGCCGGATGCCATGGATCGTCGGCCACACCGTCGCGGGCGTTGGCCAAGCGAGCCAGCACGAAGAGCAGGTCACCGAGCCGGTTGAGGTACTCGATGGCGTTGGCCGGGATCATCGTTTCCAGACGACTGGCCAGCGTCACCACCCGCCGCTCCGCCCGACGACAGACCGTGCGGGCGACATGCAGTTCAGCTGCCAGTGGCGTGCCGGTGGGCAGGATGAAACACTTGAGTGGTTCGAGTTCCCCTTCGTATTCATCGATTGCCTGCTCAAGCACTTCAACGTGCCGCATTGTGATCCGTTCCTCTGAATCACCGGGCGTCGCCAGTTGTGCTCCGAGATCGAAGAGTTCGCACTGGATGCGGCGGAGCAGGGGATCAAACTGGGCCGCGGCAGGCAGCGTGCGAACGATGCCCAGATGACTATTGAGCTCATCGACCGTGCCAAACGCCTCGATGCGGGCATGGTCTTTCGCGACCCGCGGGCCGCCAAAAAGGCCAGTTTCGCCGGCATCGCCCGTCTTGGTGTAGATCTTCATACGTGCATACATCTCCGGGCGGTGGATCGTCTGACCATCTCGGCCAGACCCTCTATACTGCTGGTCATGAACAGAACCTTCAAGACAACTTCTTGCAGAAAAGGCTATCTCCGGCCTTTTTCATCATCTGGCTCGCCGCGCCGTGCGGCGGCAGGCGTTATCCCACGCGGAGTGATCTCTGCCATCGTGTATGGCATGGTAGCCGGTCATGCGGTGGCGGCCGAATCTGGTCTGGAAAGCCAGTTTTTCTCGGCGCCGGTGCGGCTCACGGAGGGCTTTCCCAAGGCTGGAGAAGGCTACTTTTCGCCGGCTGGAAATCAGATCTGCTATCAGGCCTTTCCGGAAGGCTATCCCTTCTACCAGATCTATGTGCAGGCTTTCGATGCCGCGGCGCCGCGGCCGACCACACCGCAGCGGATCAGCCCCGGTCGGGGTCGCACCACATGCAGCTGGTTCTCACCCGACGGGAGGCGGTTGCTGTTTGCATCGAGCCATCTTGATCCGGCCCTTGCCGCCACCGAGCAGGCCGCCCGAGATCAGGCCGCCGAGGATGCCCGCACTGGTCGGCGGCGCCGCTACCAGTGGGACTTCGATCCTCACATGGAGATTTTTTCGGTCGGCCTGTCTGGTACCGGCGAGGCGACACTCAAGCAGCTGACCGACTCACCTGGCTATGACGCCGAGTGCTCGTATTCTCCTGACGGCAAGCAGGTGCTCTTTGTCAGCGACCGTGACGGCGATCCCGACATCTACGTGATGCATGCTGATGGCACCAATGTCCGTCAGCTCACCAACGAACCCGGCTATGACGGCGGCCCCTTCTTCTCGCCCGACGGCCAGTGGATCACCTACCGCACCGACCGGCTGGAAAAAGACCTCCTCCAGATTCATGTGATGAAGGCCGATGGCTCGGATGACGTGGCGATCACCAGCGGTGCCGGCGTGCGGTGGGCGCCGTTTTGGCACCCGACGCGACCGTGGCTGATCTGGACCGGCGCCGATCACTCCGACCCGACCCAGCGGCCCAACTACGATCTCTGGATCGCCTGCTACGAAATGGCTAATGGCACGTTTCACTGCGGCCCTCCGCTGCGTCTCACCGATCACCCGGGCGCCGACGTGCTGCCGTCGTTCTCGCCCGACGGCACATTGCTGATGTGGACGGCCAGCCGCGATGGAGATGGGGGCGGCCGGGGGGCAACGAGTCAGCTTTGGCTGGCGACGCTCGATCTCGATGCGATCGAGGCCGCCCTGACAAAGCCGATGACCGAGGCCATCAATGCCGCACGCTGACACGATCGCCATGATCGGGGGAGGACAGATGGCTCTCGCCCTTGCCGACGGCTTCTGCCGGGCCGGCCTCCTGCAGCCGCAGCAGATCGTCGTGTCGGAGCCCCATCCCGACGCCCGGGCACGGCTCGAGGCGCGGCTGCCGGGAGTGCGGTTCGCTCAAAGCAGCACCGCGGCAGACGAGGCGGGCCTCGTGATCCTCGCGGTCAAGCCGCAGCAGGCCGCCGAGGCCTGCGGTGCAATCGCCGGCCATCTGCGACCCGATGCCGTGCTGGTGTCGATCGTGGCCGGGCTTTCAACCGCAACGCTCCGCCAACTCGTTGGAATCGACCGCATCGTGCGGGTCATGCCCAACACCCCGTGCCTCGTCGGCAAAGGCGTGTCGGCGATCTGCCGCACGCCGGCGGTACGCGACGACTCCTTTCAGCGGGTGAGCACCCTGCTTGCTGCGGTCGGTACGGTGCATTCGGTTGACGAAGATCTCCTCGACGCGGTCACCGGTCTCTCGGGGTCGGGCCCGGGCTACATCGCCATGGTGGTGGAATCATTGGCGGCCGGTGGCGTGGCAGCAGGCCTTCCCGAGCCGCTCGCGGTCGCCTTGGCTACGGAAACCCTCGCTGGCACAGCTGCCCTGCTGGAACAAAGCGGTGAGCATCCGGCCGAGATCAGGAAGCGGGTCTGCAGCCCTGGGGGCACCACGCTGGCCGGCTTGGCGACCATGGATGAGGCGGGCGTCGCCCGCGGCCTCGCTGCTGGTGTCGTTGCCGCCCGCGACCGCGCCCGCGAACTCGGCTCGGGGTGAGGCTCCCGAAGAGCAACGGCTGCCGAGAGCGGTGAAAACCTCGATCTCGAGGGGCGAGCATACGCCCAAGCACCTCGATTTCCCCCGCCCCTTGGTACTCCGAACAGTCGGTCGAGGAGCAAGTTCGTATTCGGCCAGCTAGCGTCGCTTGGCCTTCTTGGCAGCTTTCGCTTTCTTGGCCTTCTTGGCTGTTTTCTTGGTGGCGGTTCGTTTGCCTGAGCCCGATCCGCCGAAGATGGCGTCCCAACCGTTGGCATAAGTATGGGTGCTGCCGACCCGAATCACCGACATGGTTCGTCTCCTCGGAACCCGCACGGACACCATGCCGTGACGGAATACCCTGTTCCTACTGATCAACAGCCGGGGGTGTCAAGATTTCCAAACAGACTCGGCCGATTGTCGCCGGAAGCGAAAGCCGACCGTGGGCATCAGGTGGCTCAAGAGCCATTCTGACAGCGGTGGCGACTGGCACCAGCACAAGCTCATTCCGGTCGACCAGAAGTTCGGTTACGTCCTGCGACCAGCGGGAGCCTGAGCCGACGGTGATCGGCAGGGGCACAGCATTGAGAGTGAGCGAGGCAACGGACGGCTCCACCATCGTCAGGAAAACCCTGATTCCGGGCTCCCTGCCAGGAGGCCGGCCGAACTGCCGCCGCCATGCAGCGGTCCCCGAAACTGGCGGCTCCCACACCGACTGGAGGCGGATCTGGTGCCGAGCCAAGGCGGCGTGGTTGCGGTGGTCGCTCATGGGCGGCAACCGTTATACTTT
>JAQBZA010000405.1 GCA_027622795.1 Planctomycetota bacterium
CCCCTCATGCCGATCCGCCCGCCGCCGAGAGCATCGAGCAGCTGCTCGCGTCGGAGAAAAATCCGCACTTCCAGGGCTTCCTCCACCGGATCGAGCAGGCCACCTACCTCGAATGGCTCAATAGCAAGTATCAGGATGAGTTTGGCAAGACGGCCGACTCGCGAAGCTGCCAAGACTGTCACATGCCCAGGGGCTACGAGAGCCCCGACGGCACGGTGGCGATCGACCAGATTCAGACCAAGATCGCCGTGCTGCAGGACCAGGAATATCCTGAGGCCGACAACCGCATCCCGGCTGCAGATCACACCGTGCAGTTTCGGAAGGAGGGCTACCGACGGCATACGTTCCAGGGGGCGAATGTCTACCTCATGGAACTCTTCCGTCAGTTCAACGACGTGCTCGGGGTGCGGCTGAAGGATTATGAGACGGGCGTCGAGGGGATCCACTTCGCGATCGACAACTATGTGCACAACGCCCGGAAGAACACGGCCACGCTCGAACTCGTCAACGTCGAGACGGCGGGGCAGGTGATCGCGGCCGACGTGAAGGTGACCAATCTCACCGGCCATCGCCTGCCGAGCGGCGTCGGGTTTCGTCGGCTGTGGATCGAACTGCTTCTGATCGACAGCACGACCGGCCGCGACCGGATCATCTGGGCCTCGGGGCTGACTAACGGCGCCGGCGTGATTTTGGGGGGCGATGGCAAGGTGCTGCCCAGTGAATTTTTTGAAACCGTGAATGCGGCCGACGGCCGTGCTCAGGCCTACCAGCCCCACCACCGGCTGATCACCGATCAAAGCCAGGTACAGATCTACGAGGAGCTCACCAAGGATGCCCAGAGCCGCTTTACCACAAGCTTCCTGCACCGCGCCCACGACGTGAAAGACAACCGGCTGCTGCCGATGGGCTGGTCGGCGCGGGGGCCGAGCCCGGCGATGCCGGCCGCGTTTGTCGAGGCCACGCATCCGCACGGTGTGGGTGACGACCCGCAGTATCGCGACGGCCAGGGAAGTGACATCGTCAGCTACCGCATCACGGTGCCGGAGTGTTTTGACTGCAAGAAGCTGCGGGTTAAGGCGACGCTCTATTCACAGGCCTGGGCTCCGTACTACCTCCGCGATCGGTTCACCGACATTCCGCCGGGGCCAGCCGGGGAGGCGCGGCGGCGGCTCTTCTACCTCACGTCGCACCTCAAGACCGAGGGCACCGTGATCGAGGGCTGGAAGTTTGAGATCGCCACCGATGAGGCGGCGATCACCGACGACCATCAGACGGCTGTGATCCCCGACAAGCGGTGCGGGTAGCGGCCACACGCCGAAAGCAACACGCCACAAGCTTGGAGATTTCTTGCATGCTCGCCTGCCAGTTGTTTGCGGTCGCCACGTGGAATCCCTGCGTGACCGACATGATCCACGTGGCCAATGTGCTCTATCTTCTCTCGTACATGGTGCGAGACATCCTCTGGCTGCGGGTGCTTTCGGTGGCCGCGGGCCTCTGCCTGATGCCCTACTACTGCCACTGTGGCGACCATCCGCTCTGGGCGCCGATCTCGTGGAACGCCCTCTTCGCCGCGGTGAACGTGGTGCAGATCATCCTGCTCGTCGGCGAACGCTGGCCTCGGAGCCTGACGGGGCCGCAGCGGCAGGTGCATGAAAAGATTTTCCCGGAGCTTACGCCCGGTGAGTTTGTGACGCTGATGAAGATGGGCACGCAGCGAGATGTGCCGGCAGGCACGCAGCTGGTCGCCCAGGGGAGCGTGGTCGAAGACATGACCGTGCTGATTCAGGGGGCGCTCGACGTGCGGGCCGACGGTCGCGTAATTGCCCAACTGCGGCCGGGGCAGTTTGTCGGGGAGATGAGTTTCATCACGGCCGAAAAGGCATCGGCCGATGTGATCGCCTCTGAGCCGTCGATTGTGGTGAGTTGCTCGCAGGCGAGCCTGCATGAGCTCCTCGAAGCGAAGCCGGCCCTGGCTCTCAAAATCCGTGCGGCGCTGGGTCGCGATGTCGTCGGCAAGCTCCGCGCCCACGCCGGGAACAGTGCCTGAAGCACTTTCCTGCGGCGTCGGGCTTGGACCAGACGGGCCCCCCGGTATGCTGATGACGCTTCGTGAGGGGATGGATGCCATCGACACGCATCGCCCGCAGCACAGCCTTTTCAAAGGAATCCTCATGCACGCGACCAATGCTCACGCCTCGCCCCATCCCTCCGCACCGCTGGCGATGACGCGGCTGGGCGTGATGATGTTTCTGGAGTTCTTTTTGTGGGGAGCCTGGGCCGTGCCGATGGGGAAGTATTTGGCCACCGTGTTTGCCGACCGCGCTGATGTGAGCGGCATCATCGGCCAGGCCTATTCGACCGGCTCGATCGCAGCAATCGTCGCACCGCTTTTTGTGGGCCTGCTCGCTGACCGCTTCCTGCCTGGCCAGGTGGTGCTCGGCGGGCTCCATCTGATCGGGGCGGCGCTCCTTGTCGCCGTCGCCCGGGCAACCGACCCGAGTTCGTTCTACTGGCTGCTCCTGGCCGCCGGCCTCTGCTACATGCCGACGCTGGCGCTCGTGAACTCCGTGAGCTTCGACCAACTCTCCGAGCCGCGGAAACAGTTTCCGCTGGTCCGTGTCTGGGGCACGATCGGCTGGATCGTCGCCGGGATCACGGTGGGCTCGATCCTGCCACGGGTCATGGATGCCGGGCTCGTGCCGGCCGGCATCATGGGCATGCTGCTCGGCGACGCGTCGGGCAACGACGCCGGCAAGACCAACCTGCCGTTTCTGCTGGCGGCGGCCACGTCGGCGATCCTCGGTCTTTACTGCTTCACGCTCCCCAACAGCCCGCCCAAAGCCAAGGGGGAGCCGATCAGTGTCGCCAAGCTCCTCGGGCTCGACGCCATCAGCCTTATGAAGTCGCCAGCCTTCGGCATCTTCGCCGCCGCGAGCTTCCTGATCTGCATTCCGCTGGCCGTCTATTACGCGATGGCCAACAAGTACATCGGCGACATGGGCATCCAGCAGATGCTCGGGCTGGGCAGCGAGACGGTGATGACCTTCGGCCAGATGAGCGAGATCGGCTTCATGCTGCTGATGCCGTTTTTCCTGTCGCGGTTTGGCGTGAAGACGATGCTCCTGGTCGGCATGGCGGCGTGGGTTGCCCGCTACGTGCTCTTCTCCTACGGGGCGGAGAGTGTGTGGATGCTGGTGACGGCCGTGGTGCTCCACGGCATCTGCTACGACTTTTTCTTCGTGACGGGGCAGCTCTACACCGACCACGTCGCTCCACGGCAGTTGCGGGCGAGCTCCCAGGGACTGATCGCGCTGCTCACTTACGGGGCCGGCAT
>JAQBZA010000406.1 GCA_027622795.1 Planctomycetota bacterium
TTCATGGCGGGCTTGCCCGCTGTGAAACGGCCAGTGGTGCGAGATTATGAATCCGCGAGGATTCCTATCTCGACACTGCATGTGGAGGCGATCGCGGCTCCGCTTGCCAGCCTGCCGGGCCATGTGCCCGGACGGCCGGTGGGCGGGGCAAGCCGCCAAAAGAGATCAGCCGCCGCGGTGGCCGCCTTGATGAAGGTGGCCGTCGCCGGGGGCAGAACTGCCACATGGTGCGTGCGACAGGGCAACCTGAAGCACGACGCCGGGATCATGAGACCCGGCGGGGCCGCCGAGCCCCGCCGGGTTTTTTTATGCCTGAAGCGGCATCTGCCGGGGCAGTTGTGCCCGCTGAAAACGCTCGGCCGGCGGCCGGCGGTGCTCGAAAAAGGCGGTGCTAAAAAAGCCGATACACTGATACGCTCACGCCTGGGATGGTATGAAACGACTGGGATGCGCCGGCGAGATGCGAGTCGCGGGCGAGGTGACGTGCCGCGGGTCGGAGACGCGGCTCAAGGAGGCGTGCCGGATGAGATGGGTTGCCGTTTCGCTCGTTCTGCTCGGCGTCGGTCAGGTTGCACCCGCGGCGGAGCCGGTTTGGGAAATCAGCGGCGAACTGATATCGCACGAGCCAGGGCCGCCCGGAAAGGTTGTGCTGCGGGTCACGGGTGGCCAACTCGTAACGCTGCCCGTGGAGTGTTTTTCGGAGGAGAGCCTTCAGTCGGTGGTCCGTCATGGCGGGCGGGTAAACGGCGAGGCTGCCCCAACGCCAGACGAAAAGTCCGACCTGCCGGCCGAACTCGTCGAGGACTTGGCCTGCTGCCGTCGCGCCGCGGACGCCTACGGGCTGTGCCAGCTTTACCTCGCTGGCGATGACGTGCCTCCAGCAACCCGCGCGGCTGTTGAAACGTTGGCGGGAGAGTTCCAGGAGCGAGCGGCAGGTGGTGAAGTTCGCCGGGGAGGTCGCTGGATCTCGTCAGACGATGCAACACGGTCTGCAGGTGAGGCGGAGAAGCACATCGATCAGGCGATCGCGATGCTGCGTCTAGGGAATGCCCGGCTCGCAGAGCAGGAACTCCGCGAAGCAAGTCGCCTCGATGAAACCAGCGGGAAGGCCGAGTTCTTGCTGGGTATGGCCTATGCGAACGGCCCCAGGCCTCACTACGAAACTGCCGCCGAGGCCTTTGAGGAGGTGATTTCGCGGGAGCCTGAGAATGGTCCGGCGTACCACAATCTCGCGATCTGTGAACTGCAGCGTCGCCGTCTGACGCAGGCGTTGGCGGGCTTCCGTCAAGCCGCAACCCGGCTGCCCGATGTTCAGCCGCTGGTGGGCAATCTGGCCGCGATCATTCGATTGTCCGCGAACCCGGCGAGTCGCTTGCCGGCAAAGCGGATCGAGGGCTTTGCCGAGTTGTATTCGGAACTGACGCGTGGTCGCGGGGTTGCACAGCCGGAAGGACTGGTGGGCCTTACGATGCTGACAGCCGCGGGAGAACCACTGGCCGGAGGCGGGCTGTTGGAGATGTTTGGGTCGCATGGAGGCCATCTGGTGATGGCAGGAGTCGTCGTAGGGCAGGAAATGGTGGCCGTTGTCGATCAATCAGGTTGTTTTGATGAACAGGCCGCGTTCACGGTTGAAACCCGAGACGGCTCGAGTCTTCCTGCGACGATTGCGGCCTCTACTGATGATCAGAGAACATTTCTGCTTCGATGCCCGGGGCTCGTCGCCGATGCGATGTCGTTGGCGTCGGCGGAGGTCGGGAAGCGATCAGAGGTTCTGGTCGTGACGCCGAGCGATCAAGAGGATGCTGGGCATGAGGAGCGGGTTGGAGGCAATGGACGGGGGTTCGTTCTCGCAGTTCCTGCTGCCGGTCAACCCGGTGACCTTGTCTATGAACTGGTCGAACCACGCGGCTCTCCGGGCGGCATCCTTTTCGACGGAGCGGGCCGCGTGGTCGGTTTTGATGCCCGTCAGCCGCCATGCTGTCGCTCGGCGAATTTCCGTCGCCTGGCGGTTCCAGGATCGGCTGTCAGCACCATGCTGGAAGAAGTTGGCCTGGCCGGCGAGAAAGCTGCTCCAGCCGAGGCAGACGGATGGCAAACGGTGCGTACGCGGGCGAATACTGCGGTCGTGCGGGTGACATGCCGCTCAGCCGAGCCCGCTCTGGTGCCGTGAGCCCGAGCGAATAGCCGCTAGCGTTTCGCTCCTATTCCAGTATCATTTTGCCTTGCAGCGAGCTGTTGCCAGCAATGGCTCGAGTTTGCCTCTCGTCAGACCACAAGCACCCACGATCTCTCACAACCAATGGACGCACCTGCCGAAACGACGATTATGACGGTCTGGCCGAGCGTGGGTTCGACCGGGCTCGGCAAGGCGCTCGGGCGGCTCT
This sequence comes from Planctomycetota bacterium, assembly GCA_027622795.1. Lineage (GTDB taxonomy): Bacteria > Planctomycetota > Planctomycetia > Pirellulales > UBA1268 > CACORA01. The sequence goes on from JAQBZA010000406.1 coordinate 2,385, forward strand.
ATCGGATCCGGGAGGGCTTTGGACCGGTCTCGATCGGGCGGCTGGCCCTCTTGGCCACGATCCCGATCGGGCTCGTGCTGTATCTGTCGCTCCGGCTGCCCTGGGCGATCAAGCGGTATCGGCTCACCAATCGACGGGTGCGGGTCGAGCAGGGGATCAACCCCAAGGTCGTCCAGTTTGTCTCGCTCGATGGGTTTGACTCCGTCGAGGTCGAGGTCAGCCCTGGCCAGGAGTGGTATGCCGCCGGCGACCTCATCTTTCGCCGCGGCCAGATCGAGACGCTCCGGCTGCCCGGTGTGAGCCGGCCGGAGTCCTTTCGCCGCGTCTGCCTCGAGGCCCGCCAGGCCTACGTCGGGGCGGCTCAATTTCAGCCGCAGCCGGTCGCCGTCGGATAGCCGCTGGCTGGCTGATCTCCTCGGCCTCAGACCGCCCGCCGGCCAGCGACGGGTCCGCGGGCGAGGATGGCAGCCTGAATCTGGCGACGAGCTTCGTCGTCGAGATCACAGGCCAGGGCCCGGGCGTTCTCGGCCACCTGCTCCGGACTTGTTGCCCCGAACAGGACGCTCGTGATCCCGGGCTGCTCGGCCGTCCAGGCCAGCACGAGGTCGGGCAGGCGTACGGGCTCGCGGCCCGCCCCGGCGGCTTCGGCGCGGGAGGCTAGCCCCGCGGCGATCGTGCGGAGGGCGTCGACGAAGTCGAGATTCCTGGCGAACTCCTCCCCCTGAAACATCGGGTACTTGTGGCGGCTGTCGCTGGTCGGGAACGTCTGGCCGCGGTGCATCCGGCCCGCCAGCAGGCCCTTCATCAAGGGCCAGTAGACGACCATCGCCACGCCCTGGGCGATGCACCAGGGAAGGATTTCCCGCTCGATGTCTTGCTGGAGCATGTTGAAGTGCATCTGGCAGGCGGCCAGCGGGCACTCGGCAGTAAACCGCTCGAGCTGGTCGC
>JAQBZA010000407.1 GCA_027622795.1 Planctomycetota bacterium
GCTCGGGGCTGTCGATCCTGGCGTAGATCGGATGGGCGACGAGCCGGTCGCGAACGTCGCGAAGATCGATGGCCGAGGGACGCGACAAGGAATCCGCGGGTGGGGAGGAGATGGCAGGTGTCATCGGTATGGAGATCATAACGGGGGCGGAAAGACCACTGCCGTTATAGACCTGCCGCACTCGCTGCCAACTGATCCGGCCCGAAGGGCCTACTGGTAGTCCGATTCATTGAGCACCGGGTAGCTGTTGGTCTGCCAGGTGTTCTTCGAGAGATTCGACGAAGCCGAGTGGCTGCTCGAGAGCAGTTGGGCGTAGACCCGGAAGTTGATGGAGTCTTTCACAAATGCCGTATGGCCGTCGCAGAAGGCGGTGACGACCCCGCCCGGATGGTTTGAGGAGGGCTGGCTCCAGAAGCCAGGCTGGCCGTTCGTGGTGGTGTTGTTCACGATTTTGATTGCACCGGGGGCCGCCTGCGTGATGCCGACGCCGGGGATCGTGCCGTTGCCGAAGGTGTATTGTGGTCCTGAGGGATTGTTGCGGACATTCCAGGATCCGTAGTTCAGCGGCTGATTGTTTTTGGTGTTCCCCTGGCCACACTTTTCTGTGAGCAGGATCGTCATTGGCGTGCCGTCACCGTCGGCGATGTCGGTGAGGCTCAGGCGGTTGGCCGACACCGTGGTGTCGCCCATCACGCCGTCCCACTTGTTGCCACGGCCCGCAGAGCCGGCATTTCCTGCGTAGGAAAGCGTCGGCTGCGTGAGCGCATCGGGAGGGCTCGACGAGCAGACAAAGAAGGATACGTAGATGGTGGGAGTGCCTCCCGAGGCGAAAACCTTGTAGATATCATTTCGCTCCATGTAGGGAAGGAGCGGCACCGGCCACGAGACAGTGTTGGTGAATCCGATCGTAGGGTTCGTGTGGTCAGGAAAGGGACTCTTGTTGCGAATGCCGGGAATGAACCCCGTCTGCTCGTCGGCTCGGGTGGCTGCCAGGGCGAGTTGGAACAGGTTGTTGGTGCAGGCGGTCCGGCGGCCGGCTTCCCGGGCGTTCTGCACGGCGGGCAGGAGCAGCGCCATCAGCATCCCGATGATCGTCATCACCACGAGGAGTTCCACGAGGGTGAAGCCTCGCGGACGGAGCGGGCGGGCAGTAGTGGCAGACATCAGTTCAACTCCCTGGCAAATGGCGACGGCGAAATGTTGACGGAGTGTACGCCTTCTCAAAACCCGTGACGAACCGTGATCTGGCGGACCTGTTTGGCGGTGGGATCGTAGCAACGAATGCGAACCTCGACTCCGTCGAGTCGCACCGGATAGGGGGGCGACGTTTCGTAGGTCTGCGGGTTGTCGATTCCGTCCGCGCCCTGGTCTGGTCCGTTCTGGCCGTCCTCGTCGAGCCCGTTCGACTCGTAGTGGGTGCTCCATGTGTCGTAGGTCGGCAGCGTGAGCCGAGATTTCTGGCTGATCGCGGCACCGAGTTTTCCGCCCTGGCCGCCGCCGAGATCGACAAAGGCCCCGTAGCCGGCGTTGCCGCCGCCGTATCCTGGGTCGCCCGGGAGGAGGGTCGACGTGGCGGTTGTCTGAGCGCGTGCCTCAGGGTCGAAGACCCGCACGTCGAAGGCAATCACATTGGTCAGAATCACGTCTTCCCAGACCCGTGGCGTGTTGTCGAAGGTGGCATTGGAGGGCGGGCGGCCCTGGCCATCGACGCGGAAGGCGAAGGGGAAGTTCGGCTGCCGGTTGAAGCGATTCTCCCGCTTTGTCAAGTCACCAAGCGAGTTGGGTACGAGCCGATTCCCCTCTTGCCGAAGCGACAAATCGTAGTCGATGTTCGGCAGCGGGCCGTTGATCATGTTGCCGATGAAGGCGGCTGTGCCAACGTAGGCCGTCACGAGGAACTGCCGGCGGTGGAGGTTATAGAGTTTCGTGCCCGTAACCGGTTGGTCTGCAGCCTCGCGGCAAAACCAGGCAATCTCGGCATACGGCGACTCGATGGCGTCGTTGCCGTGCCGCCCGACAAAAGAGCCGTCGAGCGAACGGGTCGTGAAGAGGAGGGTATCGTCGGTGTCCGCCTCAAGGTTGGCCGATCCGTTCTGCGCGATGCTGTCGCGGCGGGGCCCCTCGATCACCTCGAAATAGCCAGAGTCAGCTTCGGGCGAGAGCCAGGGCACCACCTCGCAGGTGATCCCGGAGAGATCCTTGCGGAGCTGCCAGGCTGCCGACCGCATCCGGGCTGAGAGATCGACCGTCGATTGGCTTTGCGACATGGCCCGACTGAACACACCGAACAGGTTCGCGATGGCCGCCATCACGATCAGGGCGATGCTGCTGGCGACGAGGAGTTCGGTGAGGCTGAACCCGCAACGGGTGGGCTGGTGATGGCCTGCGATCCGTCGAACGGAAACTGGGGCGGGTGTCATCGGCGTCACTCCATGTGCCGCAGCACGGCGATCGTGTCACGGGCATTGAGGTCTTCACCCGGCCTGAGGTATCCCACCGGAATCGAGCGGTCGACGATGGCGAAGAGCCGGGCCAGCCTCGGCTCGTCGTCAGGCGCAAGCGAGTTGGTCACTTCAAGGGTGATCCAAACGGCGAACACGTTGGAGCGGGGGGTGCCGCTGGCGGCAAGTCGCTCGGAGCGGGCCTGGTTTTGAGCAAAGTCGCCGAGGTTGCCGAAGTCAGGCCGAACCGCCAGCAGCATGTCGGAATCCCGCCTGGCGGGCTGGCCATCAAAAGGATTGGCAAGGTCTTCACCGACAAGTGCCTCCCAGACCTGGTCGCTACACGTGTTGACATTGACGCGGCCCGGCTCCCGCCAATGGCAGCGATTGTTACCAACCATGACTGAGCTCACAAATGGCGACGACATGGTGACCGCGTCAAGAATTTCTGGATGCTCCACGGCCAACGAACTGAGCGTGCCAATCTCGCCCTCCCGCAGTTTCCGCTCGAGTTCTTCAGGGGTGTCTTTAGGAACCCCGAGGAGATCGGCCGGGCTGCGGATGGTGCCTCTGTTCCACCCACCGAGCTGGCCGGCGGCTGCCGGCTCGGGCTCCGCTCCGGTGATGCCGCCGCCGGCGGCTCCGGGAATCTGATAGGAGCCGGGGTTGGTGTCGGCGTCGCAGAAATCGATCACATTGGCGACCCATTGGGCCGCTTCCGATCCCGACGCTGCGCCCGTGGCGACGACGACCTTGTAGAGATTCTCGAAGACCTCCTGCTTGTCCTCGTCCGCCTCGAGAGCACGGTCGACCGGAAGCCGAAGACCCATCGCGACTTCGGGAGGCAGGTCTGCCGCTGGAGTTGCAAGGATTCGGACG
>JAQBZA010000009.1 GCA_027622795.1 Planctomycetota bacterium
CGAGCATGGAATCCGAAATCCGATCTGCCTCCGGAGGCATCTTGGGCTCCGACTCATGGCTGGCCAACTGCCATAGGTATGACCCCTCAGCGTCACTTGGCGAAATCACTTCGCCTGATGAGCCACCGGCCATCGCCCGGTTGTACGAGGTAAGGTCAAGGCCACCTGACTGCTTGTCAGCGTTGTGGCAACTGCAGCATTTCTCGCGAAACACCGGCAGCACATCATCTTCAAACGTCGGCACTGCCTCAGCTGCGAGGCCCGACGTCGCAAGCAGGAGGAGCAACACAGGCCCGAGCCAACCCCTGAAACACATTCCATGAATCATCTGTGAACTCCGACACCTGAGCCCGAACAACGCGAATACGCGATGGAGCACCCAAGCCGCGTACGACGACGGCTAGTGGTTGAACATGAATTCCGGCGAGTTGAGCAGGGCCCAGAAGACATCCTCCAAAGCCTGCTTGCGGTCACCGGCGCTGGTGACCGTCGCGACTGTGTCAGTCAGTTCTGCCTCGGTTGCTCCGCGGCCGAAACAGCGCACGAACAACATGTCCACGATCTCCGCATCCGACTTCGAGTCCTTGATCAATTTCTCGATGAGCTCGCCTTGCCTGATCCGGTCATTCGCCGCGTCCCCATTCAGCAGATGGAGCGCCTGCGACAAATTTGGATCCATCTTGACGGCGCAACTACACACATCCTCCCGAGTCGCTCGCCCGAAGGTCGTCAAAAAGTAATTGGTCGTGCGACCGTCAGCCACCTGCACAGCTCGGGCACCCAGCGGCAATCCCGGAAACTTATTCTTGGTGTCCGTCACCTGTGCCAAGGCGTCAAGCAGAACTTCGGCCCGAATCCGCCGCACTGCTGCATGGGAAAAGTTTGTGTCATCAAGCCTGTTGGTGTCATTCACCTCGCATGACCGCTGGTAGGTCTGCGAGGTCACGATGTCACGCACGAGTCCACGGAAATCCCAGCCCGAGGAGGCCAATCGCTGGCCGAGTTCATCGAGCAGGGGGCCATTCGAGGGGGGATTGCTAACTCGCGCATCATCCGGCTCATGCACAATTCCTCGTCCAAAGAAGTGGGTCCACGCGATATTGGCCACATGCCTGGCGAAGTACGGGTTGTCCGACGAGGTCATCCAGGCAGCCAATGCCTCGCGACGATCGTTGGTGCTCACTTTCGGCACCTCGCCCCCCAGAAACTTGGGGGTCACCGTCGCCCCGGTGACCGGGTGCTTGAGGTCACCCGATCCCGAGTCATACACAATGGTCTCTCGCGGATCGGCCCCTCGCTTGCGGGCAATCTGCTTGAAGAATGTGGCGAATCCGTAGTAATCATCCATCGTCCAGCGATCAAACGGATGGTTATGACACTGGGCGCACTGAATCCTCATGCCGAGAAAGGCTTGGGCCACATTCTCAGCAAGTTTCAGCGTATCACGCTCGAGCTGAAAGTAGTTCGAGGGGGGATTCTCAAACGTTCCGCCGGCGGCCGTAATGAGATCACGAACCATGCGATCGATTGGCTCGTTGGCAGCGATGCGCTGGTCGAGCCACTGGTGGTAGAGAATCGCGCCCTTCGGGCTGACGTCATTCCCCTTGGAGCGGATCTGGAGAATCTCGGCCCATTTCATGACCCACAGTTCAACGAACTCCTTGCGGGTCATCAGTTCGTCAACCACACGGGCCCGCTTGTCCGCACTCGAGTCAGCCAGAAAGGCGGCGCGCTCCTCTGGGGTCGGGACAAGCCCGACCAGATCAAGCGTCACTCGTCGCAAAAACGTTTCATCATCACACAGGTCACTCGGCGCGATCCGCAGCTTGGCAAGTTTTGCATTTACGAGATCGTCAATCCAGGTTGGGTTTTCCTGTGGCGGGAACGTGAACGGCATATCCTTAGGCACCACCACGAGCGAACGGCCCACCGTGATCGTGTCATAGCGGGCCATGATGAAAGCCTCTCCACGATTCCCGCTCGTGACCACACCGGCAGAGGAGACCTTCGCCGTGGGGTCGTTATTGGATCCATACCAGCAGAGGTCGGTCACGTCACGGTCCGTGCCATCAGCAAAGCGGGCAACCGCCACGAAGGGTTGCGCTACGTCTTTCCCGGCGAGCAGAGCGGTCGGCGGGTAGAGGTCGAGGCCGATAAGCTCAGAGACCGGCCCGGGGTCATCGAGACCACCGGCTGCGATCCATCGAATGAGACGATCCGCCAGATCACTCTCCTGGTCGAAGCGTTTGCCACCGGTGTGTGGCACCCCACCGATCGCTTTTTGCACCAACAGGCTGCGAATGGGATCACCGGGGTCGATACGACGCCCGGGAAACTCGCGGGTGATTCGCTCGTAGTCCCCGGCCGGATCGAACCCAAACAGCGACAGTCGAAACCCATCTTTGCCACGCGCCGCACCGTGGCAACTTCCCATGTTGCAGCCGGCTCGCGCGAAGACCGGCATGACGTCGAGCCGGAACGACAAGGGTGGCTCCGATGTCGCCGACACCACCTTGAGGGGAATCTCCCGCACATGCCTTCCATGGGTCACCCGAACGGCGGTCTCTCCATCAGCGACCGGGCGAAAGGTCATGTGTCCCGCGGAGTGATCGACCGACACCAGCGCTGGATCGGCAATCGCCACCTTGACGGCCGACGTGATGTCATCCGTATGGCCATCGCCGTACAGGCCCTGCACGATGATTCGCTGCTGATCACGCGAGGAATCGAGTTGTACACGAGGTGGATAGACATCGATCGACACTATCTCTTCACCCTCTTCACCCTGGTCGGCGAGCGCGGCAGCCGAAGCACACATCGCGAGCGTGAGCAAAACCAGGAATTTTCGCGGGGAATGCAGCACCTCAATCATGAGCCGCCCTCCTTCATTTTTTCGGGTGGCAGGGGCCGATCGATTCGCAGGGACGTTGACGGCGTCTGGTGAATGATGAACGAGTCGCCACGGGGGACTTCAATCCGACAGAAAATGTTGTCGTGCTTTCCGGCAGGGGCATCTGCGGCAACCTTGACAGGGAACTCGATTGCCTCCGACCCAGGCTTCAGGTCGAGAACAGGGGCAGCAGTGTTTACCGGCAGCCCCATCAGCCGAACCTTTGCCGTTCCCTCAAAAGTTGCCGGCTTCGCTGCCTTGAACACGAGTTTTGTTTCTGCGCCCTGCTCAACAACAGCCTTGTCAGCAGCCAGTTCCACCAGCGGTTCGATGACCGACAGCGTCACCGGTCGACTCGCAATCCAGCTGCCGAGGCCCGCCCGCCGCGCCTGTTTTTGGTCAGTCTTCTTGGCCGCATTTGGCATCAGACTTGCCGCGACCGCGATCCGCCACTCCTTTGTCGGCGCGTCGGCGGAAGCGTTGAGCGGAACGACGACGTCCGTCTGCCCCGCCTTCACGTCGACGGAGGACGACGAAATGCCGGTCGGCTTGAACGGAAGTTCAATCCTCACGGCCCCGTCAAAGTCAGGCGATCGGATCACCTTCACCTTCAGTTCCAGCACACCACGGCGGGCAATCGGGGTCACGGGCTGCTGCAGTTCGATGGTAACCGGTGCCTCCTCGACCACAGCGACCGCAAGCCGATCCCCAAGAGCCGTTCTGTAGGTGGTACGATTCGGATTGCCGTAGACCATGTCCGTCCCTTGACGAAGCGTCCCGATCTGATCGGACTGTTCTCCCTGCTTGCAGACAACACGCACCGACGCCATCGCTGTGCCCAGCGGCGCCTCCGATTCGGCTTCGAACACAACCAATCCTCCGGGAGCCGGCTGCTCGAAGGGTGCTGCGAGGGCCGTCACCCCGGCGGGAAGATCGCCAAACTCGATCAGCGCCGGATCATTGCAGTTGGTTCGTGCGGCATTGAAGTAGAGCGCCATGCGGTTTCCACGTGGCACGGCGACGACGAGACGTTGCTGAGTGCGGGTCTGCGCGGGCGGCACCGACACGGTCACACTGGGCACCACCGCCTCAACGTCAATCCAGTAAACAAAGTCCGGGCCGCCACGCTGCTGAAAGTCATTCACGCGGAGCAGAAAAGAGCCCTCATCTGGCACCGTGACCTGCACAACGCTATCCGGGCCATCCGCATCGTCGTTTCCGGTGATTCGCTGCCGCTTTGCATCATCGCGGTGGGCATTGATGACCAGATCAACGGGAGACCCCACCCGCCGACCCCATCCCGTTATTTTCCAAACGCTTCCCTTTGGTGCCGTGACACGAATCCAGTCCACGTCATCCGCAGCATCCATCCGTCCAGCAAGGGCGACAGGCGCCGAGGCGGCAATGGCCTGATCCGGTTCACCGGCCGGCTCCGACACCACCACGATTGGTGCCGTCGTTACGCGGAAGGGGACGGCAAGCGGCGACTGTCTGCCCTGACGTTCCGGCCGCACCCGATAGACGCCATCAAGCCCTGGTTGCCCGAGGATGACCTGCGACCGAAAGCCGCCTTCATGGTCGCCCAGCCAGTCAACTTCAATCGGTGTCCCGGCCTGCCCGCCAGGTGGCCACGCGGTGTGTGGCGTGGGAAAGTCACCGACATGAACCATGTAGATTCCGTTGCCACCGGCGTATGCACTCTCGCGAATCCGCAGGAAGTAGTCGCCCTCTTTTTCCACTACGACTGCCAGAGCAGCATCCTGCATCAGGAGCGGATGGTCGTCACAGGCTGCCATCGTAAACCCATTCTCATCGACGATTTCAAGATGAGGATCAAGCATTTGCTGATCGAGTGAAACCGCCTCGACGACCGCCGCCAGCCGGCCCCCCGCCGGCAGATGAATCTTGAAGACATCGACGTCCTCGTTGCCAAGCGTCCCCCACACCGACGTGCCGAGAGCGATCGACTGGGCCGTGTCGGCAGCATTATTCGGTTCCTTTTCCCGAACCTGCTCGGCGGCATGCACATGAAACATCCGCAACTCAGAAAGACCATCGGCGGTTCGCACCCGCATCCGCTGCGGGCCAAGCGGACAGTCGGCCGGAATCGAAAGCGTTGCCTTGACGACGGTGCCGCTTTCGCCCGTGACGGACTTCACGGCGATGCTTCCGTGCTCGAAGAAGATCTCCTGCGGCTGGTCAAGTTCGGTCCCGGAAATGCGCACCTCGACATCGGTGCCGCGCTGTCCTGCCGGCGGTTCAAGCCGCGTGAGTGCGGGCGCCGCCCGCACGGCACCGCCATCAACCGAAAGGAGAATCAGGAGCCCACATGTGAGGAAGCACGCCCGCTCCCACCCGCAACGGCCGCCAGCCTGACTGGAACCGCGGAACAATGCCTTTCCGTTCGTCATCGCGACACTCTCTCAGGGGACAGGTGAAAACAGGGTGTGAAACCGTCCAACGCCCGGCAGAACTGAGAACCGCGTGCCCAGACCCTAGGCGAGGAGCGCCTTGCGAACCTTTCCGCCGTCGACAATTTCGACGGGTCGATTCCCGGGCGCAACCAGTTCCTTGTCGGCCACGATGCCAAGACAATGGTACACGGTGGTGGCGAGGTCCTCGACGGTGAGCGGCGAGTCGGCAGGCTCTGCAGCGATCGAGTCGGACGAACCATAGATCAAGCCGCGCTTGATGCCACCTCCAGCCAGAACGATGGAAAAGACCTTCGGCCAATGATCCCGGCCGGCATCTTTGTTGATCTTTGGAGTACGACCGAATTCACTCGACACCATCACCAGGGTGGAGTCGAGCAGACCACGGCGTTCGAGGTCACGAATCAGCGTGGCATACCCCTGATCAAACGCTGGCAATGTGCGATTGATCCCATCCTTGATCTTCTGGTGCATGTCCCATCCGCCGTAGTTCAGCGTCACCAACCGCACCCCGGATTCCACAAGGCGGCGGGCCAGCAGCATCCGTTGGCCGGCCTGATTGCGACCATACTCATCCTTGAGGGCGTCAGACTCAGATGAGATATCGAAGGCCGCCCGAGCCCGGGCCGAACTGACAAGGTCATAGGCCCGCGTGTAAAACTCATCCATTGCCTCGAGATTGACGTTGTCTTCCATCCGCTGGAAGTGCCGCCCGACGATGTCGCGGAGTTTCTGCCGGTTGGCGAATCGCTGTGGGTCGACGCCACCCGGGAGGGCGAGGTCGCGAACGGTAAATTTGGGATCCGCAGGATCGGAGCCGAGCGTAAACGGGCCGAATGCGCTCCCGAGGTATCCCGCGCCGGCATCGGGCGCGGGAAGATTCGGCAGGCACACATAAGGAGGCAGATTCTCCCGTGGCCCAAGTTCATGCGACACAACACTGCCGAAGCTGGGAAACGTGAGTGCCGGACTCGGTCGATATCCGGTGAACATGTTGTGCGTGCCCCGCTCGTGGGCCGCCTCACCGTGGGTCATCGATCGGACAACGGTGATGCGATCGGCAATCTTGGCCGTGTGAGCCAGTTGTTCATTGAACACCACCCCGGGCAGGCAGGTCTCTACGGTGGCCATGTCGCCACGGTATTCCAACGGCGCAAGGGGCTTGGGGTCGAACGTCTCCTGCTGTGCCCAGCCGCCCGGCAGCCAGATGTGAATCACGCTCTTGGCTGTGCCGGCAAACGTGTCAAATGTTTTCGTGTCGGCTCGGGCCGACTCGGCCTTGAGTAGGCCTCCAAGCGTGAGACCCAGACCAGAAACGGACCCCACCTGCAAAAACTCTCGACGTGAACCACCGCCAAACATGGGATGCCTCCTACCGGGGAGATCGACAACACGACGATATTTATAGAGTATCGGTTGCCCCACGGCGAACCGGCGACTGGAAACCGCGAACCTGATTTAACGGCCTCGGCACTAGAAAGTTGCCACGCTTTCTAAGTCTATTGGCACCAATGGGATAGCGATTCCGGCCGCCTCCAGCCACACGTTTGAAGGCGGCTGCCCTGCCTTGTGCACCTCCCCCAAGCTCAGTCTCCATCCAGCGATCGCTTCGATCTGAGGAGGTGGTGATAGTGCTGCGCAAAACGATGGGCCTCATCCCGAACGTACTCCAGAAGTCGCAGGGCGTACGAGTCCCGAGACAGTCGGAGCGGCTCACTCCGACCGGGCAGATAGATCTCCTCCTCCCGCTTGGCCAGGGCGATCATGCACGGGGGCGCGACGCCAAGCGACTCCACTGCGTCCATCGCCGCCGAAAGCTGCCCCTTGCCGCCGTCAATCAGGAAAATATCGGGGAGATCGGCCCCCTCACGGGTCAGTCTGGCAAATCGCCGTGATACCACCTCGTGAATGCTCTTGAAGTCATCGATTCCAGAGACCGTCTTGATGCGATACCGCTTGTAGCCAGGCTTGAAGGGGAGACCGTCGATGAACTGCACGAGGCTGGCAACGGTCTCGTTGCCATGGAGGTGGGCGATGTCGACACCCTCGATCACCCGCGGGGCCTGCCGGAGGCCAAACACCTTCTCGAGGCCGGCCAAACCCTTCTTGGGATCAACGAGAAACACCTCCGGCTGCACGTTCTCCTCGAGGTCGCCGCGCTGGTCGAGCGTTTCCAACAGGCGGATTTCGTCTCGCAGCCGCGCCGCCTGCTCGAAGGCAAGCTGCGCCGAGGCGGCCAGCATGTCGCGCCGCATCTCCTCGATCAGCCGCTTCTTGCCGCCGTCGAGAAATGTCTTTAGGCGGTTGATGTCCTTGCGGTATTCGTCCTTTGAAATCCGCAGGTTACAGGGGGCGGTGCATTGATCGATCGACGCGAGCAGGCAGGGGCGAAACCACCGCCATTGTTCGTCATCCGCATCGATATCGAGAGTGCATGTGCGAAACTTGAAGATCCGCTGCAGCACCACGATCGCCCCCCGCAGGCTGCCGGCGCTGGTGAAGGGACCATACAGTTTCACGCCCTTCTGTTTGGGCGTGCGTGTGAACTCGACGCGGGGATAGTCCTCATGGGTCGTGATCTGCAGATAGGGAAACGTCTTGTCATCCTTGAGGTCAGAGTTGAACCGTGGCTGCACGTCCTTGATCAACCGGCTTTCGAGGAGCAACGCATCGACTTCGCTTTCTGCCTCAAGATAATCGATGTCACGGATTTCTCGGACGAGATCAGCGGTGCGGCGGTCTGCGGTGGCCGCCTTGAGAAAGTAGCTGCCGGCACGGGCGCGAAGATTCTTCGCCTTGCCGACGTAAATGACGCGGCCGGCAGCATCCTTCATCAGGTAGACGCCGGGTGTCGTCGGAAATTGCTTCACCTTTTCTGCTGCCGCGGAGTGATCCTGAGCCGCCGCCACGGCGTCGGTGTCGGCGGGAAGCGATTCGTCATGAGGATCAGCAGGGTCTTCCACGCCTCAATCCTAACGGCCTTTTGAAAAACCCGGCCGCCGCTTCTTCTTGGGCAAACCATTGCCGGATGTCGCTATCCATGACAAATCGAGTATTGTATCCCCACGCGGAAATCGATTTGGGGTCCCGACCACTTCTTTTGGAACAGCTTCCCATGCCACGCTCGCCTGCCCGTTGCTGCCTGTCGATTGCGGCCGCCCTGCTCCCCCTCATGGCCTCTGCAGCCGACGATGACCGGCCGGTGGCAGACAGCGAGGGCTCCGGATGGCGTGTCCTTGGCGAAGCCGATTTTGTCAACGTGAACTGCCTCCCCGACACCTGGACCTGGACCGCCGGTGGTGTGCATTGCACCGGCAAGCCGGTCGGGGTCATTCGCATGAAGGAGCCACTGACGGATTTTGAGTTGACGCTCGAATGGCGGCACTTGTCTGAAGGAGGAAACTCAGGGGTCTTTCTCTGGGCGCCTCCCGAGGCGCTTGAGTCAATCAAGCCCGGTCAATTGCCACGCGGCGGAATCGAAGTACAGGTTCTCGATCATGGATACACCGCGAAATATGAAAAATCGACAGGCAAGAAAGCAACCTGGTTTACGACGGACGGCGACGTGTTTCCTGTTGGCACTTCCTCCATGAAACCCTTTCCGCCGGTGGCCCCTGACGGGAGGCGGAGTTTTCCCAGCAGTCGACATTCACGAGGCACGCCCGAGTGGAATCACTATCACGTGCGGGCCGTCGCGGGGGAGGTTCGGCTTTCGGTCAACGGCCACGAGGTATCGGGAGGTGCCGAATGCCGTCCGGCAACGGGCTACCTTTGCCTCGAATCGGAAGGTGCTCCCGTGGAGTTCCGAAAGATCCGGATTCGTGAACTCCCCGCTGCGCTGAAGGAATGAGAGGGGTTTCAGTCACGTGACGCCGCGATCAAGGCGTCGGTCTCAGCAAGGGTGAACCGGGTGCAGACTACCGAGTGCTTGTTGGCGTCCGGCCGATACTTGATGTAGGTCGTCGCGAGGATGTCGCCGCTTGGCAGCACTTCCAAACCGGGGTAGCCGCAATCGGCACCCGCATGGCTGTGCAGAAGCTTCACCCGATAGGCTCCCGGACGGGCTGCCTCGATGTCCTCATACCGCCCCACCCACGCGACAAAATGCCCATCGGTAGGACTGTTCTTCGCGCGGTCGCGAAACGCCACCACGAGCCGGCCGTCAGCTGCGGAGACACCCATGTGCCGGTCTCCCGTCAGGCCCCACGGAGTGTCGACCGGGGCCGTCCACGTCCGTCCCTCGTCGCGACTGAACATGACGAGGCTCCGCCCCCGGTGCGTGTTTTCCCGCATGAGGCAGCAGAGTTCCTCACCGTCGGGTGACCGAAAGCAAAATGGTTCGCAGGGATTCTTCCCTTCAACCTTCGCCACCACGACAGGCTCGGTCCACGTTTGTCCGCCGTCGGTAGTGGAGGTGGCGACGACTTCCAACGGCGCCGCATCACGGCTTCCCGGCCCGCGATGGTAGAGGCCGAGATACCTGCCGTCCTTGAGCCGCACGATGCTCGAAAACGTCATCACACAGCGAAATCCCAGCGGTGGCATTTCCCGCCAGGACGTTCCGCCGTCTTCACTGACGATGCTCGGCATCCAGCCCCCCTGCGCGTCGCGGCCCCGCCGGGCGGAAAACACCCACAGCCGTTCTTTTCCGGCAGGGTCGACGAGTCGGTAAATGCTGGGGCAGTTCCAATGCTCGAGGAAGGGTGCCGGGAGCGTGGCATCGAGACGATCCCAGGTTTTTCCACCATCGCTCGATCGGGCCATGGGCCCGGCATGACCTCCGTGGCCGATGCACCACACTGCCACCACGGAACCATCCTTCTTCAAGAGCGTTGTCGGATGCCCCTGATAGAGGTCAGGCGTTCCGGCAGCAATCACGGTCTGTCGGGCGACGTCCCCTGAGATGTCGATGGTCGGTAGGTCGGGCTGATCGGCAGCGGCAGCGACGATCCACAGTGGTGTGAGGAGGGCAATCGCGAAGCGACACATTTTCATGGCAGGCTCCTGTGGTTTCGGAGGAGTTCAGAAATCGGGAGTCTCAGGAAGAAGAGTTCGGCGACACCCTCATACAGGACGCCGATATGCGACGCATCGGCCTCGGCCAGACATGAGTACCCGAAGCCGTTGCGGGAGTCATACACGGAGTGCCACCGCTCCGGCCACGTGAGCCCCTCGTCGGACGAGATCTTCACGGTCATGTTGTGACGGCCGGCCGTGGTCGCTGGATTTGAAAACATCAGGAGCGGGCCCGCAGTGGGCCCCACACGTCGCAGCAGACTCGCCATGCAGACGCTTTCGGGCAAGGCCCGACGGTCGGTCGCGTGGAATTCCCACGTGCTGCCGAGATCCCGTGTGACGGCCACCGTGCGAGATCCTCCCCGATCGTCACGGCAATTGATCATGATTGAACCGTCCCCAAGTTGGACGAGCTGACTTTCCGTCGTTCGGCTCTTGACGCCGGTGCCAATGCGCCACGTCGCGCCGTGATCTTTCGACCAGATGAGCGTCGCATGGGGGACATTGGCGGCGTCCTTGAACTGGGCGGGAAATACGAGCGTTCCATCCGTGAGCGTGATGCCTGTGCCGGGGCCGGCCAGGATCAACCGCCAGGCGGGATCCTTGACTTCCCGCGTGATGTTTCGTGGCGGTGCCCAGGTCTTTCCATCGTCATCGCTGGTTGTGATGACCAGTTGGCCGGTCTCATCGGGCTCGAGCCCGGGGCCCGACCCGTGCCAGGCCCGTCGTCCGTGGCTCCACAGGGCTGCCACGAAGAGCCGCCCTGTCTTACGATCGACGAAGATGCAGGGATCCCCCACTCCGTCGAAGGCGAACTGCGGATTGCGGCCCATGTCGAGCGCGATTCGCATCGGCTCCCACGTCCTGCCGCCGTCCGTGCTGCGCGAGGTGCCGACATCGATGTCCGCCGGGAGATCGGTGGTGCCCCGATACCGGACGTCGTAAGCGGCGACGAGGTTCCCAGCGTTGGTTCGCACCAATCCGGGAATGCGGTAGGTGTCAGAGCCGTCCTCCTGCCGAAGCCGCACCGCCACGCCCATCCGCTGCCGGCCCGGCGGGTCACCATCAGCCACGGCGACAGTGCGGCCAGCAACCACAACATCCCTGACCGAGGCATCCACATGACCGTCGATGTCGGCCGATTCCCTGAGTCGGACCGACACCCACAGCCAGTTCATCCCGGCCGACATCAGCATCCGACCACGGATGCTGATGAAGCCATCGTGATCCGGCCGGGCGGGCTCGCCAAAACCACTCACAAACGCGGCGGCGGGATCCGCGGTGCCGGAGTAGACCGTAACGTCGGCGACATCCGCCAAGCGCGTTGTGCCACGCAGCGAGAGCGTGAGTTTTTCCAGATCGAGCGGTTGCAAACCGCCTCGTGTTTCAATCGAGATCCCAATCACGGGATTGACCGGCCTGCGGACAAGCACGGGGATGACGGGCTGATGAACCGAAACTCCCACGAGTTCCATGGGGTGATCCTCGACGACCTGAAAATCATCGATCATCACGCCCGCCTGAGTGGTGGCGACCAACCTGAGCCGTGCCGTACCGGAGGGGATCGCC
Organism: Planctomycetota bacterium; assembly: GCA_027622795.1. Lineage (GTDB taxonomy): Bacteria > Planctomycetota > Planctomycetia > Pirellulales > UBA1268 > CACORA01. The sequence continues at coordinate 11,908 of JAQBZA010000009.1, forward strand.
GCCTCCACCCGTGTGGTGAATCCCCCGATCTTCACTCCGCGTGCATCATGAATCTGCTGCCATGGCCCTGCTTGTCCCGCTGCCTCCACGACGAACGTAAACGGCGGCTTGGCCGTCCACCGCTCCGACCAAAACTCCAGCCGGCCCGGCTGGGAAAGGGGCTTCGCGAGGATCACCTCCACGCGCCGGTTCTCTCCTCCCAGGATCTTGAGTGACTGCCGACCCGTGAAACTGTGCCCCGCGTGGATCTCCGCATGACCGGCGATCGCCCGCCATGTTCCCTGCGGGGTCTCAAGCCGCGTGAGCGGCCCGGCCGGCGTTTCTTCAAATGATTCGGCGGCCCACATGGTGCTCACCTGCACGATGATCAGGCCACCAACCGCCACGGCTGAAGCATATTTCATCGATATCCTTTCACGCCGGAGCCTCATTCGCTGGAAAGATTGAGCGATGCTATACCTTCGTGAGTGTTGACGCTGTCTTCGGGAATGTATTCCGCCCCGTCAGGCTTGTCGAATTGATCATCCATTGTCACCTCTCGCTGGCTCGGTCTGCTCGCCTCATCGGGATCGCCCTTGTCGCTCTTCTCCCGACAGTGGTCAGATCCCACGCGACCCGGGCAAACGAGTTCTCGGCCGAGGGTGGCCGGCCGTGGCTCGATTGGCAACCGTTACCGGCCTTGCCCGATCCGATCGGAGTCGCTGGACCATTCGTGGGCGTCCATAATAACTGTCTTATCGTCGCTGGGGGTGCCAACTTTGCGGAGCCGAACGCCGCCGACCTGTGGGATCTCCCCAAGCGATATCAGCCCACGGCGTATGTGCTGATTACCTCAGCCGATGGAACCACGGCGTGGCGTTCGGGATATGCGCTCGACCGTTCACGAGCCTATGGTGCCTGCGTATCAACTCGCTTCGGTGTCGCGTGTGTGGGGGGTAACGATGGGCAGCACGCCCACGCAGATGCGTTTCTCCTCACATGGAACCCTTCTCACGACACGCTTGAGCAGGCCGCCCTGCCACCGCTGCCTTCGTCAACGACGGCTGCGGGAGCCGCGCTGATCGGCAGTGATGTCTATGTCGTGGGCGGACAGACAGGCCTCGGCCTCGACTCGGCCTGTGACCGAATCTGGAGGCTCGACCTGTCGCGACTGGGGGACGCGTCTCTCGCGTGGGAACAGCTGCCCGCCGTGCCCGGCGGACCACGGGCATATCCGCTCGTCACGGCCCAGCACGACGGGTTTGCTGACTGTCTGTATGTGATCGGGGGGCGTCGACAACGGCCCGGGGTCGAGGGCCCTGCGGGGATCGAAGCCTTGGCCGATCTGTACGAGTTCAGTCCGGCGCGATTCGCGGTGGAACCGGCAACCGGGTGGAGGCGACGGACCGCCCCTCCCACTCCGCTCATGGCCGGCACCGCGGTGGCTCTGGGGCAGAGCCACGTCGTCGTGCTCGCGGCAGCCGATGGCAGCCTGCTGGCCCAGACCACGAACGATCCTGATCTTCTAAGAAGGCATCCGGGATTTCCCCGCCGCGCGTGGGCGTATCACACGATCACTGACACATGGACGACTGCGGGCCCGACGCCTACCTGTCCAGTCACGACACCCGCCGTGGCCTTCGCCGGGGGAATCGCCCTCGTCAGCGGAGAGATCCGGCCGCGGGTCCGCACCACGGAGGCCTGGTCGATCCGACCACTCACCCACGGCAAGCGCTTCGGGCGACTCGACTACGCCGTGCTGTTTGGCTACCTCGCCGGGATGGTGGCCATCGGCCTCTATTTCATGACTCGCATGAAGGACACAGACGACTTCTTTCGCGGCGGTCAGCAGATGCGGTGGTGGGCGGCCGGTTGCAGCATTTTCGCCACCATGCTGTCGTCAATCACCTTCATGTCGATTCCGGCGAAGGCGTTCGCCCAGGATTGGGTCTATGCGGTTGGCAACCTGATGATCGTGGCCGTAGCTCCTGTCGCTGTCTATCTGGCGCTGCCATTCTTTCGTCGCATCGACGCGACGAGCGCCTACGAATATCTCGAAATCCGCTTCAACCGACCGGTGCGGTTGTTCGCCAGCGGACTCTTCACGCTGTTCCATGTCTTCCGCATGGCAATCGTGATGTCGCTTGCCAGTCTGGCGCTCGCCGTGGTGACGCCGCTCTCGCCGCCGCAGAGCGTTCTCCTGATCGGGGTGCTGTCCATGCTGTATTGCACGCTCGGAGGGGTCGAGGCGGTCATCTGGACCGATACGATTCAAACGGGCGTGCTCCTCGGCGGGGCAGTGCTGTGCCTCGCGATCATGGTGGCCGGCAGCGATGGTGGGCTGGCTGGGGCGGTCTCGACGGGGGCGGCCGCCGGTAAGTTTCATTGTGTGAATCTGCACCTCGATCCGACGTCGGCTCATCTCGCGCTGTGGGTCGTGATTCTCGGCGGCCTCGGTCAGAACTTTTCCAGTTACACCTCCGACCAGGCCGTCGTGCAGCGTTACATGACGACACCCGATGAACGACGTGCCGCTACTTCGATCTGGCTGGCTGCCGGCCTGGCGGCCTTTGCCACGCTTCTTTTTTTCAGTCTCGGGAGCGGGCTCTTTGCCTACTACCGGGCGCACCCTGAGAAACTCGACCCGACGTTTACAACCGATCAGATCTTTCCGCTTTTCATCCTGCACGAGACGCCGGCAGGGATCGCCGGCCTCATCGTCGCCGGCATCTTCGCGGCCGCCCAATCAACGGTTTCCACGAGCATGAACTCCACCTCCACGACGATCGTGACCGACTTCCTGCGACCCTTCCGAGCCTGCCACTCGGAGACGGGCTATCTCCGCGCCGCCCGCTGGCTCACGGCGTGTTTTGGCCTCGCCGGCACCATGCTCGCACTGGTGTTCATCGATCCGTCGATTCGCAGCCTGTTCGATTCGTTCATCAAGGTGATCGGCATCTTCATGGGGGTGCTTGGCGGTCTTTTCGCGTTGGGCATGCTGACCCAACGGGCGTCGGGGGCCGGAGCCTTGCTCGGTGTCGTGGCGGGTGCGATGACGATGGCCCTGCTCCCTCTCACCTCATCGATCAATGGCTATCTCTATCCAGCGTTGGGAATCGGCACCTGCTTTGCCGTGGGATGGATCGCGAGCCTCTTTTTCCCCGCTGCCCCGCACTCAAGTCCGACAGCTTCGCAGGCCCTCAACAGATCCTCCTGCTCATCATGAGACAGTGGCACAAGCGGCAAACGCACCGCTCCACAGTCGATTCCAAGCATACCCATCAGGGTCTTCGAGGCACGGAGGTAGCCATGCCGTGCGATGGCATCGACGATCCGAACGATCTTCAACTGCGCTGTACGGGCAGCGGCGAGATCACCCCGATGAAATGCGTCTTGCACCCTCCGCGCCTCGGCGGCGGCAAAGTTGTAACTGCTCCCGATCGCACCATGCGCCCCCAGCGTCAGCCCCGCGAGAAGCGCTTCGTCACACCCCCAAAACATCTTGAAGCGACCGTCACCCGCGGCCACGCAACGCTCGAAATCGGGCAAATCGGATGAGCTGAACTTGATCCCGGCTAGCGTGGGAATGCTCGCGGCGTGCTTGTCGAGGAGATCGCTCGAGCGAAACGACACGCCGGTCCACGTCGGGATGTCGTAATAGTAGAAGGGCGTGACCGGGGCGGCAGCAGCCACCTCCGCCAGAAGCGTGGCAAGATCGGCACACGTCGCCGGCTTGAAATAGCTCGGCGCCATCGCCGAGATGGCCGCCACCTGCAACCGGCCGGCGTGGGAGGCCAACGCGCAGGATTCGACGAGCGACGAACAGCCAACATGCACAAACAGGGAAAGTCCGTGAATCCGGGCTGCGTCCGACCACGCCTCCGCCAGGGTCATCCGCTCCGCCATCGACAGCGACAGCGACTCGCCGGTCGTGCCGGCGATGAACACGCCATCCACTCCCAACGATGCCAGCCATTCCGCCTGCACCGCAACCTGGCCCACGGCCAGCGATCCATCCACCGCAAATGGCGTGTAGGCCGCGGCAATCAGCATGCTTGCACCTCGTTTTCTCTTACCAATGATCAGGAAAAGAGAACCGGCAGACATCTTGTCTGCCGGACATAGGTCCGTCCACCCGAGGGGCGCAGGTCCCCTTCCCCACGCGACCATGACTCCGTTCCGCCGTCAGAAGACCGGGCGTCCCTCAGTCAACTTCCAACAGGCCAAACACATCCGTGGCAGATGAAATGGGCCCTTCCACAGACTCCCCTTGGCGCGATGGGTCGGCACGCCATCGCGGCGAAGCCAGCCATACCATTCCCCGTGAACAGCATCGGCAAAGTGGTCCAATGCCCAGGTGCGCACATCGATATGCCACCGGCGGAAGGTGTCGTCGCCGGTGAGTTGCCACGCCATCAGCGTCGCGATGATGGCCTCGTTGTGAGGCCACCAAAACTTCATGTCATGCCAATACTCGGGACATGGCCTCCCGAGCACGTCGCAGAAATAACGGATTCCTCCGCACTCCTCATCCCAGCCGTGCCGCCACGTCCAACGCAGCATCGTGGCCCCAAGCTTGATCAAGGAGCGATCGTCGCGGTGCACTCCCTCCGCCATGATGAACCACGCCCCTTCCATCGCGTGCCCGGGATTCACAAGGCGGCCGTCGGCGTGATCGAAAAATGGAGTGCCGTCAGCGCGCACGGTTTCCATAACGGCCTCCACCTCAGATCGCACAAAGCGACAACGGATCTCATCAATCGCCGACTCGACGCACGCACTCAGCCAATCCAGCCGCGGGTCGCCGGCCGTAAACCGTCTGGCCAGGGAGGAGCGGATCGCCTGCGCGGTGCCGAGGATGATCATTGGCCCGCCAAAGCTTGCCACGGGTCGTGTCTCGGGGATCACCTTCGGCGCGATGCCTCCAGGTGATTGCATCCGCGTCATGCCGCGTTCGAAAACGGTGATCGCCAAGTGAGCCACATCATCCTCGCCGGTCGCGGCATACCATGCCGCAAAGGCCATGGCAGCAAACATCTCTGAGAATGCGTAGCGTCGCTTCCGGAGCGGCCGACCGTCGCGGGTGACCGAAAAAAACATCCGGCCATCGGCATCAAAACAATGCTTCTGGAGAAACTCGACGCACGACCGGCACGCCACCAGCCACTCCTCGCGTGGCTCGATCTCCGCGCAAAGCGTACCGAGCAACCAGCCAAACCGCCCCTGAAACCACACGCTCTTGTCGGTGTCATAGGGTGTGCCATCACGATCGAGCGATGTGATCAGCCCACCCTGCTCCCGGTCAAGACCATGCGCCAGCCAGAACGGCACGACGTCGTCAACGAGCATCGATCGATAGTCGGGAAATCCCACGGTCGTCATAACGGTCTCCATGGGGACGCGATGGCCGATTCCCCGCAAGAGTCTCCAACATCCACTGACAACGCGGAGCAGACCGGCATGACGCCACCCACAACGGTGGATACACTATGGGTTTAGGGATGGAATGTTGATTGTGTTCAGCGGGCTTTCGCGGTAGCCTCTCAGCGGGATCGGTGAGTACAGCATCTTGGGAATTGACTTCAATATGCGACTGAAATTTGGCTTCACACTCGTCGAACTGCTGGTGGTCATCGCCATCATCGGCGTGCTGATCGGTCTGCTGTTGCCGGCCGTGCAGGCGGCCCGAGAGGCGGCAAGACGGATGGGCTGCAACAACAACCTCAAGCAACTTGGCGTGGCCATTCATACGTTTGCCAGCAGCAATCAGTCATTTCCGGCCGCTTATGGCTGGAACACCTAGTCGAACGCCGCTTCCTGGCAAAAGGCGTGGGGTTGGGGAGCAAGGATCCTCCCTTTTATGGAGGAGACGGCACTGGCCGACACGCTCGGCGTGGCAAGCCAAGAGTTCAACCAGGCGATGCCGGGCAACAACTCATCGACTTGGCCAGCAGCGATGGTGGCCGCGATGCGGACCCCCCTGTCGGCCTTTCGCTGCCCAAGTGATGCTCCGCCAAGCGAAATCAACACATCGACCGACTTTTGCCATTCCGGCGGTCCTGACAGCACCAAGCCTGCCTTGAGCAATTATGCCGGCGTGTACGGATATCAGTATTCCAATTGGAATCCTCCCAGTGCGACGGGCACACCCAACCATTTCGGGGCGATGCGTGGCCAGCAGGGCGTCAGCCTCGAAGAAATCACCGATGGAACCTCAAACACGTTTCTGGTTGGTGAGCGGGGCTGGTCCCACGGCGCCGCGTATTGGGTTGGCGTCGGCAACGTCAACGACGAAGCCGCGTGGTCATCGCCCAAGGCCGTGGGCCGCGTGTTCTTGCTGAAGATGAACTGCCCGCTCACGGGTCGGTACTACTCTGCGTTTTCGAGCATGCACCCGAGTGGTGCAAACTTTCTCTTTGCCGACGGCAGCGTGCACTTCATCAACGACGCTATCGATTTCGACAATGGTCTGCAGACGAATGGGTCACCGCACCACTGGTCTACACCGTGGGGCAGTGTCGACAAGTCGACCATCGGCACCTACCAACGTCTTGGCTGTCGCGATGACGGTCAGCCGGTTGGGGACTACTGAGACTGCCTCAAGGAGCCGCGCAGCTTGCTGCCAACCACGCACATGCCGATGTCGCGCATCACCAAACTGTTTTTGGCTACCATGGCCTGCTGCTTGCCCGCCACCGGTTGCGGTGACCGTCTCTCCGCGCTGAGTGGTACTGTGACGATCGATGGCCAGCCGGCACCCAAGGGACTGTCCTTCGAGTTTTCACCGACCGGACCGGGTTCCTCTTCCTACGCGGCCACCGATGCCAACGGCCGCTATGAGGCAGCGTTTACGTTCCGCCAGAAGGGAATCCAGCCGGGAGAGCACCGTGTCCGGCTGATGCCGAGTGAGGTCGAAATGCCGATGCCCGAGATCGGACCGGACGGAAAACCGATCGGCCGCCCAGCGGGCCCATCGCTGGTGGCAAAACTACCCCGAAAATACTACGAGCAAATTGAACTCATCACGGTCTCGCCCGGCAGAAACACGCACGACATCGTGCTTTCGACCGCCACAGAGTGACGCGACAGAACGGTGCGGGGGGTTTCGGGGCCATTTTTTCGTGTCATCGGGCTTTTGCTGCCCGCCGTTCAGGCAGCTCGCGAAGCGGCAAACCGGGCGAATTGCAGCAACAACCTCAAGCAGATTGGCCTCGGCCTTCTGAATTATGTCGACGCCAACCAATACTTTCCCGTCGGACAACCCGACGATGACAACGACAACTACGCGTGGGGAGCGTATATCCTGCCCTTCATGGAGGAAGGGACGACCTACGACGCGCTCGTGAACGGTGGTGCGGCGCTAGTCTACCGCACCGGTGGCAACAACACCAAGGCACACCAGGCAATCTCTGCGGGCTCGAGCGGCCAAACCGTTCCCGCTCTCACCGCCAGCACTGATGCATACAACTGGTTTACTCAGGTTCGCAATAATCACGGCAACTCAGCCGCCATGACGGCCTTGAATACCTTTGTTTGCCCGAGCAGCAACTTGCCAAAGGCGGATAACAACGGCTATGGAAAATCAAATTATTGTTGCTCTCTCGGAAGCGATCAGTACTGGGCGACCCAGTCCCCTGGATGGGGCAACCCAAGTCGTGACACTCAGCAAAATGGTCTTTTTCGTTTGGCCGCAAGACAACAACAATCATACTGTCGTGGCGTTGAACGAGATCACCGACGGCACGAGCAAGACCATTGCTGTCGGCGAAGTCGGACAATCTGCCAATGTTTCCCCGTCACAAACTGGCCGCACGTACCCGATTTGGGCCGGTGGCAATAACGATTGGGCCAGCAATTGGCGGATCGCCTTATGGGCCCGTATCTGTGGTCCGACGGCCTTCATCAACAATCCGGATGCCAGAAATGCCCTCAACTCATTGAGTTGGTCCGACTTCAGTTTCGGCAGCCGTCATCCCGGGGGTGCACAATTCGTGTTTGCTGATGGGTCGGTGCGGATGATCCAGGAGACGATGAGTACAACGATCTACTCCGATCTTGCGAGTATTGCAGACGGCAATCCTTCGTCAGTGCCTTGATCGGGGCCGTTGTTTCAGATTCAGAAGGGTTTTGTGGTTCTCATGACCAAAATCACACATCAAATGTTTTGGATGTCGATTGGATCGCTGATCAACGTCGCGTCTGTACTGGTACTTTGTAGTGTTGTCGGGTGCTCAGGGGGTGGTGGACCAGAACGCACTGTCGCGCCGGTAAAGGGAGTCATCACATTTCGTGGTGAACCAGTGAAGGGAGGCAGCATCACACTGCGACCAATCGAAGTCTCGGGCGCCGGAAGCGGTATTCTGGGTAAGCCCGCCAGCGGCGTGGTTCAGGATGACGGGTCGTTTGTGCTTTCGACCTACGGAAAAGGTGACGGCGCGGTGGTCGGCAAACATCAGGTGATGTTTACCCCCATCATGATCGGACCGGAAACCCCTGAGGATAAGCCGAAGCCGTCTCCCTATCTTGGTCTGCAACCCGATCCACGCGAGGTCGATGTTCAGCCTGGGACGAATGAACTGATGATCGAACTCACGAAGTGAGCAACTCGACAACCACCCCCTGGTGGTTCACGTCACACACCCGCCAGTGACCGCAGGTCTGCCTCGAGGGCATCCAGTCGTACCGTAAGGGATTGTTTCGTCGCTGGCAGATCTGCCATTGAACAGGGTGCAGCAACGCTGAACAGATAAAACTTGATCTTTGGCTCAGTGCCGGAAGGCCGAGCAGCGACGGCATTGCCCAGCGGCGGAAACCGACCGTCGGGCAGCAGTTCGCCGGCGGCATCAAGACCGGCCAGATCGAAGATCACCAGATCGCCCGGCACGCCCTCATAGCTTTGCGGGGCTTTTCCGGGCGTCCAGGTCGACAGGCTCGCCTGGTCGCGGGTGCGGACGATGTCGAGCCCGGCAAATGCCTGGGGCGGCGCGACCCGCAGCGTCGCCATGATCTCCTTCATCCGATCCATGCCGCTGGCCCCCGGCAGCATCACCGAGACCTGCCGCTCCTGATGGCAGCCGAAGCGGCAAAAGAGTTCGTCGAGCCGCTCGTGGGGCGACCGGCCCGCGGCCTTCAAGTCAGCCGTGAGCTCGGCCATCAAGAGCGCGGCCACCGAGGCATCCTTGTCGCGAACATGCGTGCCGGCGAGGTAGCCGTGCGACTCCTCCGTGCCAAACACGAAGCCCTCCGGCCCGTGGCGATCGATCGCGCTGCAGATCCACTTGAA
>JAQBZA010000408.1 GCA_027622795.1 Planctomycetota bacterium
GTTCGGCGACTGAATCCACGACGTGCCGTAACAGCCGAGCAGCGGCTTGAGGTCGTCGGAGATGATGAAGAGGACGTTGGGCCTTTGTTTTGAGGTATCGTCGGCGTAGAGCGCGGCCCGCGGCGCGAGCAGCGCGGTGAGGAGAAGCCAGAAAGAGGACCGGTGGAAAAGGCGACTTTGCATCTTCATGTTTTGGTCTTGCGACTATTTGTTTTTGTGAGGCATCTCGGACATCATTTGCTCTTCTCGGGTGGCCTTGCACGCCCCGCTTGTTTGGCCTTTATGAAGTCGAGCACTTTGTCGATGCTCACGCGGGTGTAGGGTGCGGGCATGGAGGCCACCCAGCTATCGTGGGCCTTGTGGAGACGGTCGCGGATGTCCGTGCGTTCAGCCGAAAGATCGTTGGCTTCACTGGCATCCTTGCTCAGGTCGAAGAGTTTTACCTCGGAGGAAGCGGCGCTCCCCTGGACGAGTTTCCAATTGCCATCGCGGACGGCCCACGGGGACTTGGCGACGGCGGGTCCGAAGACGAACCGCCACGCGAGAGTGCGTTCCGGAAATGGTGTTTCTCCCCGCAGCGCAGGCAAGAGATTCTTGCCTGCCAGCGGCGGAGGAATCGGGCGACTAGCCATGGCTAGTGAGGTGGGCAGGAGATCGAGCGACGATACCGGCATATCCACGGCCTGGCCAGGTTTAATGGTGCCGGGCCATTGCATGACGAAGGGAATACGAATGCCGCCCTCAAAAGTGTCACCTTTCCAGCCGTGGAGCGGGGTGTTATTCGCGTATCCATCGCGGGGACCGCCGTTGTCGCTGAGGAAGGCGACGAGCGTGTTTTGCTCCAAATCCGCCGTCTTCAGCGCAGCGAGGACGCGCCCGATATTGCGGTCCATGATGGAAACCATCGCGGCGTAGGTGCGGCGTTTGTCATCCTTGATGTGAGCAAACTTCGCGATTTCCTCCGCCGGAGCTTCATAGGGCGAGTGCGGGGCATTGAATGCGAGGTAGAGAAAGAACGGCTTCGCATGGTTCTCCGTGATAAAGCGAACCGCCCGTTCACCAAACGCATCTGTGAGATAGCCACCCACGGGGATGGGCTTCCGGCCTTCGAGGATCTGCGCGATGCTCTTTTGGCCAGGCTGCGGAAGATACCAACTGCTCCCTCGCAAGAACCCGAAAAACTCGTCGAATCCACGGTCCAGTGGCTGCTGGCCCGGCTTCGTTCCCAGATGCCACTTGCCCACCATGCCGGTGCGGTATCCTGCGGCACGCATGCGGTCGGCAAAGGTGGTGCCCTCACTGAGTCCAGCGATGTCGGTGACGTTGTTGTTCTCGCACCCGATGCGATTCTGATCCACGCCCATCAAAAGCCCCGCACGCGACGGCGCACACTGTGGAGCAGTGACATAGCCTGCCGAGAAACGGATACCATTCTTCGCGATGGAGTCGAGATGTGGCGTGGGGATGTCGTTGCCCCCATTGAATCCCGTATCCGCATACCCCATGTCATCAGCGAGAATGACGATGATGTTGGGTTTGCTCGCCCGGGAAGTGCCGCTGTTCGGAGATGCTCGGGCGGCACTTGGTACAGCATGCGTCTCCGGCTTTGCCAGCAAGGCCGACACGACCTGGGCGTAGACGCGGACCATGAAATCGTTCGGGTGGTTGATATGGTTGCCGCTGATGTCGCAGTAGCGCTTGGTCTTCAGAATGTGCTCGCTCACTGACCAGACGTCCGCCACGGCGACATGCTCCGACTCAAAGGTCTTCAATGCCGCCAGGTAGCCGTTCATCGGTGTCAACGATCGCCAGTCCTCATTCTTCAGCATCGGAGCGACGAGGATGAATTCCGTTTCTGGATTCGTCGCCCGGACCTGATTCGTGATCACCCCGATATTCGTGCGGTAGGTGTCCACCGGCATGGCGTTCCCGTCGTTCATTCCGAAGGCGATCACACAGAGGTCGGGTTTTTCAGGGGCGACAAAGAAAGGCGCCACCTTGGTTCCCCAAGCCGAATTCGCGCCGCCCGTGGAAGGGTTGACAAAGGTGATCGGACTGGTGAATGCCTGCCTCAGTCCGCGGACGAACAAATCCCCCCACCCCGGCACATAGGGCGGCTTGCCTCCGCGACCGCTGGCACTGGCACCAACGGAAATACTGTCGCCCAAGAGCGCGATTTTTAGGGGTGAGCCATTGGCCAGTTTTGTCTTCGTTTGGGAAAGCTTGCCTTCGCTGTTCGATGGCACTGGTCCGGGCCAGGGTGCCTCGTGATCGTAAGTGACGGCGAGTTGGTATCGGTTGAGCAGGCCCTCACCCGCTAAGAGATAACCACCCTTGACCGATTCAACCGTCTCCGCCGAACCGTCCTTCGAATGAGGATGAAGTTGCTTTTCCGTGAGAAACGGAATGGCGGATGTCTCGGTCAGCCGAATGCAGTTTCCTTCCACGATGTAATCAACGCCCGCCTCATAGGTTTTCTTCAATGTATAGTCGCGAACGACCAGCTCTCCCTTCGGCGCGAAAAGCAGGTGGCCCTCCGGCCGAGCCCCCTCTTGCGAGACGGGAACCAGCGTTTCATTGATCGCGCGGCTAGAAGCCCAGATGGGCCGCAGCATTTCGTCGAGGCTGTAGCGCGGCTGGATTTCCGTGCTGGCCACCAACGTCACTGGCCTTGCCGGATCGAGGCGGATCGTCGCGCCTGGTGCCGGACCAGCGACTTGCTTTATACGGAGCGTAACGCGTTCCATCGGGAGGCTCCGGTTGAGGAAGTCGGTGATGCCGAGAAACGCCGTGGGCGTCGCCTTGCTCAACGTCGCTGAGGCGACGAGCGACTCTCCGCCGCCCGCCGCGATCGCGAACAACCGCAGCGACGGATACCCGCCGCCAGAGAGCTTTACGGGCAAGGCAATCGTCGCGAAGGCCGTGCTCTTCCCCTGAAATCCTGACAGATCGAATGACAGGTCGCAGGCAAACGCATCATGAGTTTCCGAAACGTTCTCTAGCTTGGCGGCGAAACGAAGAACCTCCTCTTGTGCGCCACAAGAAGCAATGCCCAGAAGAAGGGCAAAAAGGAATGCGAGAGTGTGTTTCATGGCTGTGTGGCGATTCACTTCTTCGGCCCACTCGGCACCGCTTTGAGCCAGGCAAGGTTGAAGGTGTAGTGGCGGCTGCTGGTGACGAGTTGGATGCGACCGTCGCGGGTCTGGGTGATGGCGAGGTAGCCGTTGGTGTCGGCCTTGGCCGAACTGCCGACGGTGACGAGGCGGCGGTCGGGCCAGGTTTGGCCTTCGTCGTAGCTGACGGCG
>JAQBZA010000409.1 GCA_027622795.1 Planctomycetota bacterium
GGCGGGGATCCGGTCATGCAGGCCGGCGAGATCGAGGAGTGTGGGGAGCCAGTCCTCGAAGCCGGTCGGTGCGTCGATCACCTTCCCGGCCGGGATATGTCCCGGCCAGACAGCGACCGTCGGCACCCGCAGGCCGCCTTCGTAGGGGGAGCCCTTCCAATCGCGAAGCGGCCCGTTGCTCGTGAGCCGTGCGGTATCGATGCCCCCGGTTCCCGGACCCGTCGCACCGTTATCGCTCGAGAAGATGAAGATCGTGTCGTCGGTAAGACCGAGCTCATCAAGCTGCTGCACGATCCGGCCCACTTCCCGGTCCATCCGCGTGATCATCGCGGCATAGGTGGCCAACGGTCGGCGGCAGGGCACGTAGCCGCGACCACCCAGATAGGGCTGTTCGTCACCAAAGTGGTCTTCATAGTCGCGCAGCGACGGTTCATCGGGCGGCACCTGCAGAGCGAGGTGTGGCACGGTCGTCGGCACATACAGAAAGAATGGCGCGGCGGCATGGGCCTTGATGAAGGCCAGCTGCCGTGCGGCGATCAAATCGGCCGAATAGTTTTGCCCGCTGTAGGGGGCGAACGAATCCGGCATCGCCGCCTGATCCGCCGACACCGTCCCACTCCGACGGACCGGGCCACCTTCAAGCGACCTGTTATCCAGTTCGACACGGGTGCGGCCATCCCACAGGTGGTCGGGATAGAACGTGTGGGCCTCCCGCTGGCAGTTGTAGCCGAAGAACGTGTCAAACCCGCAGGCCACCGGGTCAGACTCGCTCCCCGGTGCCCCCAGGCCCCACTTGCCAAACCCACCTGTGGCATAGCCGGCATCCTTGAGCAACTTTGCCAGCGTGATCGTGCCGGCCGGCATCGGCGCCTGGCCTTCCGGCTTCACTTCGCGGTTGCTGCGCACAACGGCATGCCCGGGGTGCTTGCCTGTCATGAGAACACAGCGGCTCGGGGCACAGACGGCGTTGCCCGCCCAGTGCCGCGACAAGCGGGTTCCCCGAGAAAAGAGGGCGTCGATGTTCGGTGTCTGGATGTCTTGCGAACCCAGACAGGAAAGGTCGCCGCTACCGAGATCATCACACAGAAAGAAGACGATGTTCGGCCGGCGGGCCGCCTCAGCGGCATCGACTGCCGACACACCGCAGGCCGGCAGGAGAGCCCATAGCAGGGCTGTCCAAGGCGTGATTTTCACAGGACACCACATGGCGATGATTCCTCGGGGTGGTCGCACACTTTCGTTCACAAGAATCAATTCGTGGAGGGAGCCAGGGATGGCTTGAGCAAGCCAATAATGGCCTCGGCCAGCGTGGGGTGCTTCACGTCGGGCGCGCCCGGATAGACAAGTTCACACGGCACGCCCACGGCTTCGAGCCGTTCCTCGAGTTTCACCCCGAAGTTTGCCGTATGCGTGGGATCCTTCTCTTCCTGGCCGAGGGCCGGTGGACTGGAATAGAAGAGAGCAACCGGTGGATCGTCGGGGGTGACGAGGGCATACGGCGAATACTCCTCGATCCACGGCAGGATCTTTTCACGCGCGGCGAAAAACTGAGCAAACTGGCTGTCGCGCTGCTCAGGGCTCGGCATGAAGCCGAAGGCATGGCCACCGTAGCGGCTGTTGGGCGTCCATTCCTTCATCTGCAATGGATCCAGAGTGGTCTGGGCTCCACTCACGGCGGCGGCGAAGAGCCGCGTCGATTCACGGGCCACCGGGTCGCTGCTGCTCGGGTCAGCCATGTCATCGTGGAAGGCCAGCCACAGGCTCGAACAGGCACCAGCGGAGCCGCCGGCCGCAACGATCCGCTCCTTGTCGATGCCCCACTCGGCGGCCTTCCGGCGAACCGTCTGCAGGCCGCGGGCAGCATCGGTGAGAGGCGCCTTCACCGGCGGCTCGACGCCTTCCGCCATCGCCTCCGAGATGAATCGGTATTCCACCGAGGCCACCGAGATGCCGGCGTCGAGCACCGGCTTGAGCATGCCGGTGAGCCCGCTCAAGCGATTCCCATTCTGCCACCCGCCTCCATGGATGAAGTACAGGAGCGGGGTGGACTGCCCGGCTGTGGCCGCCGGCGACTTCCAGAAGTGCAGCTTCTGCTTCGGATGCTTGCCATAGGTCACGTCGATCGCGGTCGGCCGCGGCCCGAACTGCTTCCAATAGGCTGTCTTGAAGGGATTCTCAGCCGGGCCGTCGAGATCCTCATTGATGAGATCGGGCTGCACGCTCTGCCACCAAGCGTCGTAGGTGCCGGCCATTCGCTGGACGACATCTGGATGCATCGCCGCCAGATTGGTCTGCTCACCAGGGTCGGCGGCAATGTCGTAGAGTTCCCAGGCGTCGGGCCGGTTTTTCGTGTTCACGAGGCTCCATCTCCCCGCCCGCAGCCGGCAGTTGCGGTAGGCACTTGCCGCCGCCTGTCCACGCTCCCAGCGGCCCACATGAGTGACCAGCGGCCGATCGGGCCAGGCAGCCGACGCGTCCTTCAGCAAGGGAACGAGGCTTCGCCCCTCGACCTTTTCGGCCACGGCCGGTGGAATCGTCGCCCCGGTGATCTCGCAGAGTGTCGGCAGCACATCGATGTGGGCCGTGACGGCCGGCACGTCGACACCCTCCGGTAGCGTACCCTTCCACCGCCAGAACGCGGGCACCCGCGTGCCGCCGCGATAAGGCGACCCCTTCGCTCCCCGCATGCCGTCGTTGAAGACGCTGCTGCCCGCGGCCGAGCCATTGTCGGTCGAGAAGACAACCAGCGTGTCTTCGGCGATTCCGAGAGCATCGAGTTTTTTCAGCAGCCGCCCCATATTGCCGTCAATGTTGGCGATCATCGCCAAGAACGGGGCGACCTTTTCGAGTTGCTTGGCGTTGACAACGCCGCCATCGGCAAGCAGCTGGCGATAGGCGGCATCGCCTCCGGGCGGCGGGATGTAGGGGGCGTGCGGGGCATTGGTGGCGATGTAGCAGAAGAACGGCTTCCCTGCTTTGTGACACGCTTCGACCCATGACTCGGCCTCCCGAAAGAAGACGTCGGTGCAGTAGCCCCGCGTCTGTACAAACTTTCCATCGCTGCGAATGATGGGATTGTTGTAGGAGTTGTCGGGAACATCGCCACAGCTGCCGGGGTAGCTCTGGCCGATGCCACCGGCTCCGTGAATAAACACGCGGTCGAAGCCACGCCTGCCGGGCTGATAGGCGTCTTCATCGCCGAGATGCCACTTGCCAAAGATGCCACTGGTGTAACCAGCCGACTTGAGAAGTTGCGGCAACGTCGTCGCCGAGAGGGTGAGCCGCTCGCGCTCGAGGATCGTGT
>JAQBZA010000410.1 GCA_027622795.1 Planctomycetota bacterium
TCCGATGTCCGCGGATTTTGTCCTGAATCCGCATCAGGCCTTCCAGCAATGCCTCGGGGCGCGGCGGGCATCCTGGCACATAAACATCGACCGGCACGACCAGGTCGACACCCTTGACCACGTGATAGCCCCACTTGAAATACGGGCCACCGCCGGTGGTGCAGGCACCCATCGCGATCACGTACTTCGGATCGGGCATCAGGTTATAAAGACGACGGACACGGCTGGCCATTTTGTAGGTGACCGTACCGGCGACGATCATCAGGTCGGCCTGGCGGGGCGTTGCCCGAAAAGCACCGGCGCCGAAGCGGTCCATGTCAAACCGACTGGCTCCAGCGGCCATCATCTCGATGGCACAGCAGGCGAGACCGAAGGTCATCGGCCAGATGCTCGATTGGCGGGCCCAGTTGATCGCCTGCTCGACGGTGGTGAGGACGAGGTTTTCCTCAAACCGTCCTTCAATCCAAGGCTGTGTCATGCCGGAGCTCCATTTCGTGAGATGTTTCGGGAGGGGGATAAACCTGATTCAAAGATACCGTTTCAACCGCAACGCATTCGATGCTGCAACGCCCATCAATTCAAGCCCCTGAACGCTGGGTGGACCCAGTCTCAACTGGTTCGCCAGCGGCGGTGAATTTGCAGCACGATCCGCCGTCGAGGCGGCATTCCGAGAGTTGCACCGGGCTGCCCACCAGTTCCTGCAGCATCAGCCTTTCGGCAGCACAAATGCCGCGGTCTTGTTCGGCCAGCTCCGGGTAGGGGCATGTGTACGAGACGAGCACGGGCAGATCGCCTTCCGTGGCTGATACGCCGCAAGAAATCTGCCGCTCCCGCATGATGGCTGCCGCGTGCTCCAGCCGCTCTTGCGGCGAGCTACCGGAGACACTGCTGCGATACTGGTCTGCGAGTGCCGTTCCAATGCGGGCCAGAAGGCCACGACGGACGGCCGGATCGCTCATCGCCCGCACCTCCCGCCAAAGCACCAGCGCCAGGTCCTGAAAATTGTCGCCACCGACGCGACGCCCCTTGTCCGTTAATGAATAGACGTGCGACGGGCGACCGCGACCCCGCGTGACGGTTGACCGCTCCACGAGGCCGGCCTTCATCAGCCGCTCGAGTCGCTGGCGAACGGCCGTGGCCGTGACACCGAGGCCCGCCTCCAAGTCGCTGATGCCAGCCCGCCCCTCCACCCGCAGCATTTCCAGCAGTGGTGCGTCGGATGGCAGCGACATTGCGTGAGGTTCCGCGGACATGTCAGGAGTGTAGACCCGATAAGGATTTTCGACAAGCATCCTAGCGAAAAATAGTTTTTAGGCCGATTCCAAGCGATTGTGAAGAGCGGGCTCGGGGGCGGCAAAAGTCTCGTCGCCGGGCGAGGATACGCCCAAGGCTCCTCGAGCGTTCGCCGACCCCCGCGCCGATCCGTCGTCGATCAAAACCGTGTTCCGTAATAGTCCTATTGTTGCGGGAAGGCGGATTGCACGGCTGCGAGGAAGTCCTCGCGGGTGGTCACGCGGGAGACGCGGCCGCGGAAGTCGCGGGCTCCGGGGATGCCTTGGGCGTATGAGCAGGCGAATTTTCGCATCAGCAGGGTGCCGCGTTCGATGCCGAAGCGGCGACAGACGAGGTCGTAGTGGTGGAGCACAATTTCCCGTTGTTCGGCGAGCGTAGGATCGGGGGGCGGCTGGTCGCCGCGAAGCAGGGCGGCGCACTGGGCGAAGATCCAGGGCTTGGCGAGGGCCTCGCGGGCGATCATCACACCATCGACGCCCGTCTCCTGGAGCCGCGCCACGGCTGTCGCGGCCGAATCGATATCGCCATTGCCGACGATCGGGAGCCGCGACACGCTCCGCTTCACCGCCGCGATCGCATCCCAATCGGCCTCGCCTTTGAAAAATTGCGCGGCGACGCGACCGTGGACCGTGAGGCAGGCCGCCCCGGCCTCCTCGATCCGCTGCGCGACCTCAATCGCCGTGCGGCAGGTTTCGGCACATCCGAGCCGGATTTTTGCGGTGACGGGCGTGCCGTCGCAGGCTTCGACGACCCGGCGGACGATGGTGCCGACGCGGTCGGGATCACGGAGCAGCCATGAGCCGCTGTGGGCTTTTTCGGTGACCTGCCGCACCGGGCAGCCAAAGTTGAGGTCGACGACGCTGACCTGAAAGTCTCTCGCCAGCCGGCGGCCGACCCGGGCCAGATTATCGGGGTCGTTGTCCCACATCTGCACGGCCAGCGGTCGCGGTTCGTCGCGGACTCCCCACAGGCGATCGGGATGTTCACCACGGTTGGTTTCCAGCCACATTGCGCTGCGGGCCGCGATCATCTCAGTGGCCAGGAGGCCGGCGCCCCCAAACTCCCGCACCACCTGGCGGTAGGCATAGTTGGTGTAGCCCGCCATAGGAGCCTGGAGCACCGGCGGATCGACGATGACCGATCCGATGGCCAGCGGGGTGGGGCGGGGCGGAGGCGGAGCAGACGCGATCATGGCCTCCGTATCATGCCATGGCCGCGGAGCCGCGTCAGCGGGTCAGGGTGTCGGCGGCCCTGCGGGGGCCGTGCCACTGGCCGGCGTGACCACGGCCCCGCCACGCCATTGAATGGGCGTGCCGATGAGCATCGAGACGAAGCGGTCTTCGGGCACCGATGGATCGGCCACCGCCATCGCGTATTCGGCGATATCGAGGTTGTAGGCCAGCGTGGCCGCGAGAAATTCCCGCTGCTGGGAGGCGAGAGCCGCCTGGGCGGCCGCGACCGATTCAATGGGCCGCTTTGCCTTGGCATGATCGGCCTCGGCCATGTCGAGGGCGGTGCGGGCGGCATTGACCGCGGCGGCCCGGGCCTCGATCGCCTCGTGTTTGCTCGGCAGCATGCGATCGATGGCCCGGATGCGGCCGGTTGTCGGCCGGTTGGCGAAGATCGTGGCAAAGTGGGTCTGGTAGGGCGTGGCCAGTGGCCGATCGACCGGCCAGGGAGCCGGCTCCGTGATCGGCAGGCGGATGAGATCGACGAGTTCCTGCTGGGCGGCCACGAGTTGGGCCCGTGCTTCGGCGAGGTCGGCCTTGGCATCGGCAATGGCGACGTCGAGTACGGCGCGGTCGTGCGGATCACCGCCGGGGGCGATCAGTTCGAGTCGCTCGACGGCCTCGGTGGCGAAGCGGACGGCGGCGAATCCCGACGACACCTTCCAATAGGCCTGCGTGATCCACAGGCGGCGACTGGGATCGCCCGACCGCTCCAGTGCCTCCAGCAACGGCAGCGGCCGCGCATAGAGTGTTTGATCTCCGACGAGCTTGGGCTCAACT
>JAQBZA010000411.1 GCA_027622795.1 Planctomycetota bacterium
ACCGGGCCAGGCTATGGAAGTCGCTGCCGCGTTCCACGTAGCGGACGACCGTCACAAGCGTGTTGGGATCGATGAGTTCCTCGAATGGCACATAGTTCAGGTCGAGCTGCCCCGACACGCTCACCATCACGCCATTGAGGCCCCGCTCGGCAAGCGCCCGATAGCCTCCCACACCGAGCTGACTACCGAGCATCACGTCAAACGCATGCGGCTTGGCGCAGCGGGCCTCGTAGCCCAGTTGCAGGCCGACGACCTTCCGGGCCTTGCCCGTCTGCTTCAGGTATTCAGCCGCCACGAGCTTGGCGAACATGCGGCCGAGCTGCACGTCGGAAATGGAAATATGGCCGTGGTCATCGCGCTTGATGCCCTCGAGTGCCTTTGCCGGCAGATACTCCGCCAGGCCCTCAGCGATCACAACCACACCATACTGCTTGCCTTCCTGCTCCTCTCGCACCCGCATCGTCTTCACGATCCGGTTGACCACCTCGTCGATGTTCATGACGGGCTTCACGCGGGTGGTGCCATCGGCATCGGTGATCGTCTCCTCGCCGCGATACTTGCCGTGGATATCCTCCACGCTGATCACCAAGCTCGCCTCGCCGGCGAGGGCCGCCCCATAGGAGAGCCAGCCGGCGCTGCGGCCCATCGTCTCGCAGAGGAAGTAGGCCCGGCTCGCATCCGCGTCGTAGAGAAGGTTGCGGATTTCGGCACCGAGCGTGTCGACGGCGGTAAAGTATCCGAACGTGAAGTCGATCCCCATGTAGTCGTTGTCGATCGTCTTCGGGAGATGCACCACCGGGATCCGGGCCGCGTCAGCGGGGAGACGGTCTTGGGAGTGGAGACGATCCTGATAGAGCTTGAACTTATTGGCCGTCTTGAGCGTGTCGTCGCCCCCGATCGAGATCAGTGCCTCGACGCCGAGCGACCGCAGGCCCTCGTAGACATTCTTGAGCGGCTGGACCCGCTCGGGATCGTCGAGGTGGGCCGGCGACGAGACGAGCTTGCCGGGATTGGTTCGGGCCGTGCCGATCATGATGCCCTGGCCCGATCGGGTCCGCTTGAGGAATTCCGGCGTCACGCGGATGTAGTCCCGCCCTTCGACGAGTGGCTTCGAGGCCGAGTAGTCGGCCAGCGACGAGTAGCCATGCTTCATGCCGATCACTTCGGTGCCGTTTCGCATGAACGACGTGGCAGCCGTCGAGATCACGGCGTTGGCACCGGGGGCGGGGCCACCGGCGAAGAGGATCGCAACGCGACGGAATTGATGGATGGCCTGCGGGGGGCGGGAGAGCGATTCAGTCATGGGAGTCCTTACTTTGCCAACACGACCCGTTCGACAAACGTGGTGTCGACCTGGGCGTCGTGAAAGGCTGAGTTTTGCAATAGCTCAATATGGATCGGCGCCGTGGTCTTGATCCCGTCGACCCGCAGTTCGCGGAGCGCTCGGATCATCGTATCGATGGCGTCCTTCCGCGTGGGCTGATGGACGATCAGCTTGCCGATCAACGAATCGTAGTGGGGGGGCACAACGTAGCCGGAGGCGGCATGGGAATCCCAGCGGACGCCGAAGCCCCCCGGCGCGACGATGCGGTCGATCCGTCCAGGGCAGGGGCGAAAATTGGCGGCCGGATCTTCGGCATTGATGCGGCATTCAATGGCATGGCCGCGAGGAATGATCTCTTCCTGCTTGAGATCGAGCTTCTCGCCGGCTGCCACGCGGATCTGGGCCTTGAGGAGATCGATGCCGGTAACCATCTCGCTGACCGGATGCTCTACCTGGATGCGGGCGTTGACCTCGATGAAGTAGAAATTGTCCTGCTGATCGACGATGAATTCGACCGTGCCGGCCGAGTAGTAGCCGGCTGTCTTGGCCAGCCGCACCGCCGCCTCGGCCATCGCCAGCCGCGTCGCCTGCGGTAGCCGCGGGGAGGGGCTCTCCTCGATCAGCTTCTGGTGTCGCCGCTGGGTGGAGCAGTCGCGTTCCCAGAGATGGAACATGTTGCCGTGCTGGTCGCCCAGGATTTGGATTTCCACGTGCCGGGGCCGCTCGATGTATTTCTCGATGTAGATGCCCGGGTTGCCGAAGGCCGCCAGGGCCTCAGCCGACGCCTGCTGCCAGGCGCTGGCCAGCGCGAGATCGTTGGCGGCCACCCGCATGCCCTTGCCCCCACCGCCCGCCGTCGCCTTGAGCAAAACGGGAAACCCGATCTCGCGGGCGACCTTCACCGCCTCCTGTTCATTGGAAATGATCCCCTCGCTGCCGGGCACGGTCGGCACCTTTGCCTCACGAGCGAGCGCCCGGGCCGAGTTCTTATCGCCCACCCGCTCCATCGCCTCGGGGGTGGGGCCGATAAACCCGATGTCGCACGACCGGCAGACCTCGGCGAAGTGGGAGTTTTCTGAGAGGAAGCCGTAGCCAGGATGAATCGCCTGTACGTTGCCGATTTCAGCGGCGCTGATCACGCGATCAATGCGGAGATAGCTATCGGCCGCCCGTGAGGGCCCCACGCAGATCGCCTCATCGGCCAGTTCCAGGTAGGGCGCACCGCGGTCCGCCTCGCTGAAGATCGCCACCGTCTCGATGCCGAGTTCGCGGCAGGCGCGAATCACCCGCAGTGCGATCTCACCTCGATTGGCCACCAGGATCCGCTTAAACATCGCTTGCCGCCCGGCACTCGCAGGCGCCGCCTTGCTGCTTTGAAAACCTTACCCCGACTGTTGCCCGGGGCGACTCACGCTTCGGGGTCGACCTTGATGAGAGGCTGGCCAAACTCGACCGGCGCACCGTTCTCAACCAGGATCGCCACCACCTGTCCGGAGATGCCGGCCGGGATTTCGTTGAAAACCTTCATCGCCTCGACGATGCACACGGTCTTCTCGGGCCCGATTCGATCGCCCACCTTCACAAACGCAGCCGCCTCGGGGCTGCTGGCCCGGTAAAAGGTGCCCACCATCGGGCTGGTGATCACGAGCATCTTGTCGTCGGCCGCGGGGGCCGCTTCGACCGCAGCCGGCCGCGCCACGGTCGGAGCGGCGGCGGGGGCCATCACGACGTCGCCGCCCCGTTTCAGGCGAACGGCGGTATCACCTTGCTTCAGGTCGATTTCCGAAAGATCGTGCTCCTTCATGAGCTCGATCAGTTTCGTGACCTTTTTGACGTCGAAAATATCGGTTTTGGGCTGCGTCGGGCTCATACTGGTCGCCTGAGGTGAAAAACCGCGTGGATTTCGCGGCGAAGGTAGCCCGTTGACGTTGTTTCAGTCAAGGTAATGGGGGAAATCGCTTCTCA
>JAQBZA010000412.1 GCA_027622795.1 Planctomycetota bacterium
GTTTCTCGATCGGCTCGATCAGCGGGAACAGACGATCATCATCCGCCGCTACGGGCTGGATCACGAGCGGGAGCCGGAGACGCTCAAGGAAGTCGGCTCGGCCCTGGGCGTGACCAAGGAGCGGGTGCGGCAGATCGAGGCCAAGGCCCTGGAGAAGCTCCGCGAGGCGGCTGCCGAGGAGGCAATGCTGCCTGAGCTCGGTTAAGTTGCAGGCCCCGCTGGCCGCGTGAGGAGGGGCCGGATCAGGCGTTGTGGAGGCTGGTTTCAGCCCCGGCGGGTTCGTCTTGCTCGCCCCCCGCGATTGCCCTACCTTTCCGCGCGGTCAGCAAGCCAACGGCCACTGCAGGATGCGGTGACCATGTGGATCGAGCCAAAGGAGGGCTGCAAATGGGTCGCCTCGCAGGCATGGCCGCGGTCGCGCGCCAATGGATTCGCCGTGGGTGGATGAGGACCGTCCGGTCTCCAGGGCTTCGGGAGGTTGGTGGTCTTGGAATCATCGTTGTTGCTGCCATCGGCTGGCGACTGCTTGCCGGAACCGAACAGGCTACCGCCCGCCCGCCCGTGGCCAACGACACCACGGAACAGGCCGCGGCCCAGCCGGTGGCGATGGCATTGGTCAACGGCATCGAGATCAGCCGTGATCAGTTGATTGCCGAATGCCTCAGCCGTCACGGTGAGCCGGTGCTCGAGGCATTGGTCAATCGCACAATCATCGAGCAGGCTTGCGGCCGCCACCAGATCACGGTGACGGCAGCCGATATCGATGCCGAGATCGATGCCATGTCGCGTCGTTTCAGTGTCCCTCGTGACCAATGGATCGAACTGATTCGCAAGGAGCGTGGGATCAAGCCGCAGCAGTATGCCGACGACATCGTCTGGCCGATGCTTGCGCTGCGCCGGCTGGCCCGTGCCTCGATCGAGCCGACCGAGGCGGAATTCACCCGGGCCTTTGCCAATCGGTTTGGCCCCGCAGTGAAGGCCCGCATCATTGTCATGCCTACCCGAGAGGCTGCTGAAAAAATTCGGGCCGTGGCCCTCGGGGCCCCGGAAGACTTTGGCGGCCTGGCCCGGCAGCATTCAATTGATGTCGGAAGTGCCAGTGCCAACGGCTGGGTTCAGCCAATCCGTCGCCACTCCGGTGACGCCGCCTTTGAGGCAGTTGCCTTCGGCCTCGCCGACGGGGAGATCTCGGAGGTCGTGCAGGTGGCTGACCAATTCATTTTCCTGAAATGCGAAGGAACCTTGCCCGCGGCTGAGGTGGATCCTGAGGAAGTCCGACCGCGGCTGATGGAAGAACTGCGTGAGGAAAAAAGTCGGCGGGCGTCAAACGAGGTCTTTCGCCGGGAACAAGATGCCGCGGTCATCGAAAACGTCATGAATGATCCCGTCAAGGCGGCGCGCCAACCCGGCGTGGCGGCACTGGTCAATGGCACAGCGGTGACACTTGAGCGTGTACACCATGAATGCCTCGACCGCCACGGCGAGGAAGTGCTCGAAATTCTCATCACACGGGCGATCGTCGAACAGGCCCTCGAGCGGCAGCGGCAGAACGTGACCCAGGCCGACGTTGACGCGGAGATTACTCGTGCTGCCGAGTCAATGGGATTTCGCAAGGCGGATGGCTCCGCTGACACCGATGCCTGGCTGGCACGGGTTGCCCGCGAGGAAAAGCTCGCCTTGCGGCACTATGTTGATGATGTGGTTTGGCCGACAGTCGCCCTCAAAAAACTGATCGGCCCCGTTCCGGTCACCCGCGAGGATCTCGACAAGGCCTACCAGGCCACCTTCGGTTCTCGCGCAAAGTGTCGCGTCATCGTGCTCGACAATCAGCGACGGGCGCAGGAGGTGTGGCGGTTGGCACGGGAAAATCCCTCGACCGAGACAATCGGAGACCTGGCTGAGCGATACTCGGTCGATCCCACCAGTCGCACCCTCCGTGGTGAAGTGCCTCCGATCCAGCGATACAGCGGCCAGCCAGCACTTGAGCGGGAAGCCTTTGCGCTCCAACCGGGTGAGTTGTCGGGCGTGGTTCAGGTAGCGGATCGGTTTCTGGTGCTCTTTTGTGAGGGCTATACCGAGCCGGCGAAGGTGAGCTTCGAGGAGGCCCACCCCGAACTCCATGCGGACATTCTGGAGAAGAAGCAGCGAATCGAGATGGCCCGCCACTTCACACATCTGCGGGGTGGGGCAGCGATCGACAATTTTTTGGCTGGCACCAGCCAGTCTCCAGCCCGCCGCAAGGGGCCGGCCACACCGGCGGAGGCGGGGATGCCAGCCGCGCAGCTCACGAAAGCCGAACGCGATGATTTGATTCAGCCGCGGGCCGGGAGCCGGAATGCTTCGGGAACAGCCTCGGGGGGTGTGGTGCCGGCGTCCGGCACAGTACCGCTCCCGCCGCAGTGAGTGTTTGGCGAGAGTGGCGATGAGTCGTCAACTCACGCGAAGATCGCGTCGACCGGTTTTCCGAGGCCGTCCTCGGTGGCGTAGAAGGGGCGGTTTTCGATCTCGTAGACCGTCTTCGGGCTCACCCCCATGGCTGTGAACAGCGTGGCATGGAGATCGGTAATGGAGACCGGATTTTCGATCGCCACACATGGCCGCTCGTCGGCCGTCTTCCCATAGACGACACCCCGCTTCATGCCGCCCCCAAAGAGGACCACGGTTGAGCCCGCGGTGAAGTGCCGATGCTGCCCGTAGTGCTCCGGTTTCTGCAGAAAGTCCTTTGGTGAACTGGCCTGATCACTGGCGGTCGACCCCGGCTGTCCCTCGGTGATCATGTCACGGCTGAACTCACTGGCAATCACAACGAGCGTGCGATCGAGGAGCCCACGATCCTCGAGGTCACGAATCAAGGCGGCGATCGGGCGATCGATCTCCGCGTGCATGCGGGCGAGCGTCTCGTGTCCTCGTTCATGGGTGTCCCAGTGTTTGAACGGGATGTACTCGGTCGTCACCTCGACATACCGTGCCCCATGTTCGACGAGTCGCCGTGCCAGCAGGCAGCCGCGGCCAAAGCGGCCGGTGTCATACTTCTCCTGCACCTCCTTCGGCTCGAGCGTGATGTCGAAGGCCTCCTTCTCTTTCGCGCCGAGCAGCCGGTGGGCGTTCTCCAGGCTCCGCAGCATCGATTCCTGGTGGTAGTCACTCGTAAACTCGGTCTGCGGCGATGCCTTCACGAGTTTCTTGAACTGGGCGTAGCGGCGGGTGAACCGACCTGGCTCCATGCCCTTCGGTGGCCGCACGGCGAGGGCGGCCTGCTCTGGGGAGGGGAGATTCATCGGCCCAA
>JAQBZA010000413.1 GCA_027622795.1 Planctomycetota bacterium
AGACGAGCGCACCGATGACCGCGGCGAGGTGCGCTCGCCAGATCGTGCCGGCAAAACAGAACGCTGACCGCATGTGTGCAGTTTCACGAGAGTAGGACAGGCTTCAGCCTGTCACTGGGGAGTTCAGCCTGTCGTGTTCGTGCCGAAGCCGCTGGTCCCACCATGCGGCGGGCGACAGCCGGGGGATTCGGCTAAGGGAGGGATCGGTTCCGATTGCACCGATCCTGCAAGATTTATCGACTTGGCAAGATAGGAGATTCGGGTTTTTGACCGCAACCGAATTGCCGATAGCATTGATATCGGGTGCCTCCGTTGCTTTGGTCTGGAAGCCCGTTCTTCTCACCCTAGTGCGATCCGATGGGTCAACTTATTGTCCGCAATCTCGAGGACGACATCATCCAGGCGTTGCGGCGGCGGGCCGCGCAGCACGGCCGGTCGGCTGAGGCGGAGCATCGCGAGATACTTCGTGAGAGCCTGGCCAAGGAAGTGAGCCGCGGCTCGTTCAAGAGCTTTCTGGCCAGCATGCCGGCGGTCGGAGACGACGCGGATTTCGCCTCTGTGCGAGAGTTGCCCCGGGATGTCTCACCGTGAGTCTCGATGAGGCCCCATGAGCTGGTTGATTGATACCAACGTGCTTTCCGAACTGCGGAAGGGGCCGCGGGCTGATCCTGGCGTGACGCAGTGGTTTGCGGATGTTGCCGACGACGCGATCTTCACCAGCGTGCTGGTGTTGGGGGAACTCCGCCGTGGCGTGGAGTTGGTTCGTCGGCGGGATGAAGTTGCGGCCACATCACTGGAACGCTGGCTCGACGAGATGGTGGGGCGGTTTCCGGAGCGGGTGCTTGCCGTTGACGATGCCGTGGCCGATCGTTGGGGCAGGCTCAACGTGCCGAATCCGGTGCCGGCAATCGACGGATTGCTAGCGGCGACAGCCCTCGTTCACGGGATGACGCTTGTCACCCGCAACGTGGCTGACGTGGCGAGCACCGGTGTGGCTGTTCATAATCCGTTTGCGGCAACCGCGTGATCACCGCAGGAGCCGTATCACGTGGCGGGGAGCCGATCGATCACGCTTTGCATGACCGCGCAGTGGGCTGGCAGTCGGGCGAGGATCGCCGGGATGAGAGCCTGCCGATAGATGTGGCTGCAGGTATTGCGGTCGGAGATCAGTTCCATCACGGACTGGTATTCAGCTTCTGCGATAAAGCCCCGTTCGAGGCCGGCTTTGAACGCTGCGCGGGGGCTGGTGGGCACGTCGAGACCTTCGGCGATGAGGCAGCCGCGGAGGTGTTTCCAGAAGAGTTCGACACAACACTCAAACTTTTGGATGCGACCGTTGTCGATGACGTCTCGGACAAAGTCCGGATACGACGAGCCGTCGATCGCCAGCGCCTGGGCGAAGCCTGTCAGGGCCCGCAACAGGTTTTCCCGCCCTAGTTCGCCGGTCGCCACAGTTCACGGCCCTCGTAGGCATGGCGGCGGAAGGCCTCGTCGGAGACGAGCGCGAAGTCGATCACCTGGCACCGCCAGGGCACATCCGACTCGATCAACCGATTCATGAGCTGCGACACACCGCCGGGGAGCGGCTCAGGACCGGCAATGCCGATGTCGAGATCGCTCGCGTGGTCGCAATGCCCGCGGGCGCGCGAGCCGAAGAGAAAAATCTCATAGCGGGGGTCGGGCACCGCATCGAGGCAGATCCGCCGGGCCTCGGCGAGGTATTTCTCCTCGAAGGGCGTCCGCGGCGTCGGCTGATGTGTGTCGGTGGGCATGAAGCCGATTATAGGCCCAGGCAGACTCCTCACGCACAGCCTTGCCGGAAGAGCAAAGTCGCAGTAATATATACGCCAGTACACATATCGTGGCCCGGGAGGCGTAGCATGACGAGCGACACGATCCGCGAGTTTCTCCATCGGCAGCCGTTTGAGCCGTTTGTCATTCGCATGTCGAATGGGGAGGTGCATGAGGTGCGGCATCCGGAGTGCATCATCGTGATGAAGACAAAGGTGGTGGTCGGCTATCCAGATGAGGACCGCACGGTTCACTGTGCCTTGATCCACATCAACAGTGTGGAAACACTGCAGACGACGTGATGTGATCGCAGTAGGAATTCGTGATTCGTGCTGTTCTGAAACGCGGCACCATGCGATAGGCTTTTCAGTGCCGAGATGAGAGCCGGAGGAGAAAACCGACATGGTGCGTTTGACGATCGACAAGGTTCTGGAGGCGAAGCTTCTCGGTGAAGCAGAGCCCCTCGAGTTATGTGACGCTGGTGGTCGCGTCATTGGCCACTTCATCCCGGTTGCCGACGCCTCTCGCTACGCGGGAATGGAGTCACCCACGCCAACAGCAGAACTTGATCGGCGTAGCCGGGAAGAGATCGGCCGACCCCTCGCGGAAATCCTCCGTGATCTCCAGGATCAACCGTGACGTTTACCGTCGTGTGGCTCGAGGTCAGAGTCCTCGACGTTTGGCTGATTGAGAAAGCCTGATGCGTCACTGGTGTCAGCGGATCTCATGTCGCCAGAGTTGCTGCAGAAACTCACGCCAGGGCAGGATCTCGATGCCGTCGTCGGTGCGACGCTCCCGCGACGTCCGGCAGACGAGCAAACAGCGACTTTTCGGATGTTCCTCCCGCCAGGCCCGCAGCCCCTTGAGATGATTGGTGGTGGGCGTTTCGGTCGCCTTCACCTCGATCGCCACGGCGGCGTTGCCGAGGATGAAGTCGACCTCGATGCCCGACGCGGTTCGCCAGTAGGAAACCGGCAGGCCCACGTCGCGGGGTGCATAGGCCCGATGGGCCCGCAGTTCCATGAAGATGAAGTGCTCGAAGGCGGTGCCAAAATCGGTCGATCCGGGGGCGAGTGGTCCGCGGCGGGTCAGTTCGTTGACGATGCCGACGTCAAAGAACCAGAAGCGAGGGGCCTGGATGACCCGCCGCTTGGCACGCTTCGTCCAGGCCGGCACCCAGGTCGCGACGAGTGTGTCGACAAGGATGTCGAAGTAGCCGCGGACCGTGTTGGCGGCGACCCCGATCTCCCGGGCGATGGTGGCCGCATTGACGATCTGCCCATTGGAGAACGCCGCCGCCTGAAGAAATTTCTGAAACGCGGGCAGGTTGCGGGTGAGCGCCTCGGCGAGCACCTCCTCCCGCAGATAATCGCCCACATACGCCTCCAGCCGGGCCGAGGCGCGATCCGACAGATAATGCGGCGGCAGCAGCCCGCGGTTGAGCGCCTGTTCGAGCACGAGATCCGGCACTTCCGCCGATGTCAACGGCAG
>JAQBZA010000414.1 GCA_027622795.1 Planctomycetota bacterium
GATCGGACGTGGTCCACGACGCCGTCGCTGACCTCCTCCCCCCGGTGGGCCGGCAGGCAGTGCATGAAGAGAGCGTCGGGGCAGTGCTGCATGAGGGCCTCGTTTACCTGATAGGCCTGCAGATCCTGGATGCGGCGGGCCCGCTCCTTCTCCTGGCCCATGCTCGCCCAGACATCCGTGTAGACGACGGCGGCGCCGGTCACCGCCTCCACCGGGTCGGTCGTCTGCACGATCTCGGCCCGCGGCACGACCTTGGCCAGATGGCCGTAGAAGGCGGCGTCGAATTGGTAGGCCTTGGGGGCGGCCAGCACGAACCGCATACCGAGCAGCCCACAGAGCACTGCCAGCGACCGGGCCACATTGTTGCCATCGCCCACAAACGTGAGCGTGAGCCCCGCCACGTGGCCCACATGCCGCTTGAGGGTGTAGATGTCGGCGAGCGCCTGGCAGGGGTGGCAGTAGTCGGAGAGCCCATTGATCACCGGCACGCCGGCCACGGCCGCCAGCTGCACGATCGTGTCGTGAGCTCGTGAGCGGCAGACGATCACATCGACATATTCGGAGAGCACGCGGCCGAAGTCGGCGATGCTCTCGCGGCTGGAGGCGAAGCCGGTGTCTTCGCCGAGAAAGAGGCTCGATCCGCCGAGGTGGACCATGGCCGCCTGGAAGCTCACCCGTGTCCGCAGGCTCTGCTTCTCGAACACGAGGGCCAACACCCGGCCGGGGAGCAATGCGTCGCGACGGCCCTGCTCGTATTTCTCCTGCAGGTCGGCGGCCATGGCAAACACGGCCTCCACCTCGTGGGCGGAAAGATCTTCGGGAACGACGACATGACGCATGGCGGAGGCCTCTGCTGCAAAAACCACGGATGACTAGCCGCGTGATGCGACTTCGACGATCGCGTCGGCCAGCCGGTCGCAGCCGTCGCGAACCTCATCCGGCGTGATCGTCATCGCCGGCAGGAGGCGGATGACGCGTCCCTGCGTGCAGTTGACCAGCAGCTTGCGATCCATGCAGGCCTGCACGACGGCGGTGCCGTCGATCGACAGCTCCACGCCGATCATCATTCCGAGCACCCGCACGTCGGTGACGACGTCGCATCGCTCCTTGAGGGCGGCGAGCCGCTCCTGGAAGATCTCGGCGACGGTGTCGACATGCGCCAGGAGCCCGTCGCGCTCGATCATGTCGATTGCGGCGATGCCGGCTGCGGCGGCGAGCGGATTGCCGCCGAAGGTGGCAGCGTGCATGCCGGGCCGCAGGTGCTTCGCCAGATCGACGGTGGTAAGCATGGCCCCACCGGCCACGCCGGCGCACAGACTCTTGGCGAGCGTCATCACGTCGGGCGTGACCCCGAAGTGCTGGTAGCCAAACCACTTCCCGGTGCGGCCGCATCCGCACTGCACTTCGTCAAACACCAGGAGCAGGTCGTGCGCGTCGGCAATCCGCCGCAGCCCCTGCAAAAAGCCCTCCGGCGCGGGCACCACGCCCCCTTCGCCCAGGATCGGCTCCACCATGATGCCGCCGGTGTGTTCGTCAATCAGCCGCTCCACGGCATCGAGGTCGCCGTGCGGGGCGTACTGGAAGCCGGCCACCATCGGCCCGAGGCCCTCGTGGTATTTCGGCTGGGCGGTGGCCGACACACTCCCCATCGTGCGGCCATGGAAGCCGCCGGTAAAGGTGATGATCTTGTACCGCTTGCCCTCCGACCGCAGGCGAACCAGCTTGATGGCCGCCTCGTTCGCTTCGGTGCCGGAGTTGCAGAAAAAGGCCTGGCCGCCAAACGACCGCTCCGAGAGCAGCCTGGCCCATTCCCCCTGCGGCTCGATATACCAGGTGTTGGGCACGTGGATGAGCTTCGCCACCTGTTCTTGCACCGCCTTAACCACCGGCTCGGGGCAGTGTCCCAGCAGGTTGCAGCCCCAGCCGGGGAAGAGGTCGAGGTACTCGGCCCCTTCGGCATCCCACACCCGCGACCCCTCGCCCCGGGTCAGGCAGACCGGATAGCGGCGGTAGTTGGGCACGACGTAGCGATCGAAGACATCGATGATGGCCTGCGTCTTCTCGCCCACGGAGGAATGCATCGCATCGATGGTGGCCACGGTTGGATTCTCCCGGAAAGGAATGACTAGCGGGCCCCGGCGACGGCGACCGCACCGTTGGACGCCAACACCGCGGCATCGTCTCGCACCAGTTCGGTCCCCACGCCGCTGGTGGTGTAGATCTCGAGCAGCAGCGAATGCCGCAGCCGGCCGTCGATGATGTGGATCTTCTTCACACCCTGCTCGAGCGTGTGCAGGCAGCCCTCAATCTTGGGGATCATACCGGAGGAGATCGTGCCGTCGGCGATCAGCCGCCGGGCCTCGCTGGCGGTGAGCGAGTGGATCAGGCTCTCAGGGTCGTTCACATCGCGGAGCACGCCCGGGATGTCGGAGAGCACGACGAGCTTCTCGGCTCCCAAGGCGGCAGCGACGGCCGTGGCGGCGGTATCGGCGTTGACGTTGAGCTTCTCGCCATCGGCTCCCACCGCCATCGACGGGATCACGGGCACCTGGCCGGCGTAGGTCAGGTTGTCGATCGTGAGGCGATCGACGCGGGTCACCTCGCCCACGTTACCAAGGTCGACCGGCTCACCAGCGGAGTCCGTCAGCGTGAGCTTCTCGCCGAAGAGCACATTGGTGGAGAGGAAATTGAGTGACATCGCTCGGCCGCCAAACTCCTCGATCTTCGCCACGAGTTCATGGTTGACCTCGGTGGCCAGCACCTTCTCCACGATGTCGAGTGTGGCCTTGTCGGTGTACCGCCGCCCCTGCACGAACTTTGGCTCGATGCCGGCGGCGTCCATGGCCCGGCTGATCGCCTTGCCGCCCCCATGGACGACAATGATCCGCATGCCAAGCGTCGACATGAACACGATGTCGAGCAAGAGATGGCGGAGTGATTCCGGGTGTTCGACGACGCTGCCGCCAAGTTTGATCACCGTGGTGGTGTCGCGAAACTTGCGGATCCAGCCGAGCGCCTCGATGAGCGTATCGGCCTTCTGGATCGCCTTCTGCTGGGCTTTGGTGATGGAGGGGTTCGGCACGGAGCGGCATATCCCTGCTGGCGGAAAACCCCAGATTGTACCAACCGCCGCCGCCCCGCAAACGGGGAAAACCAACAGGCGTGGCCCGCCGGGGATCGGGTAAACCCTCCGCTTCGGGGCGAGGATACGCCAACTCGCGTCGGGTTCACCCGATCCCCGGCTCACCAAAGGTGAGCCTCCGATCAGGCACCAACGTA
>JAQBZA010000415.1 GCA_027622795.1 Planctomycetota bacterium
TCCGGCGGGCCAGCTCAAACAGTTCGGGGCCGTGTTCCGCAAGCAAGGCCTTGTTGGCCGTGACGACATCTTTTCCGTGTTCGAGCAGGTCAATCATCATCGACCGCGCCGGCTCGAGGCCGCCCACAAGGAGCACCGCCACCGAGATCGATGGATCGCGGGAGATGTCATGGATGTCGCTCGACACGCGGTCAGCCGCCAGCGGCAGGCCACGGTTTTTGCCGACATCGCGGCAGACAGCCCGCTCGACCACGATGTCGCGGCCGGCATGGCGGGTGATGTGGTCGGCCGACTCGACGAGCAGGCGGACGACGCCCGATCCGACGGTACCGAGGCCGACGACGCCGACCCGCACTGGCTCGTTCATGAACGTGCTGAGCTCCAAGGAGAAAAACCCGATCGTAATGAGCCTAGGTTGCCTGCGAAAGCGAGCGGCCGCCCGCCGCGGCATGGATGGCTTTGGGCACCGTCTCGCGGGCCGGTTATGAAGCCTGCGCCGGTTGCGCCGTGGGCGGCAGGGTTTCCTCGCCACGGATATTTCGCTTGGCGCCACCAGGGTCCATGCCGTCCACTCAAGGCGTACCGGTGTGTCGTTGGTGGTGCCCCGAGCAACAAAAAGGAAGGACGAGCAGTGGACGCTTCAGCCCGTGAGTTTCTGGTCCGTATTCTCGAGACGCCCAGCCCATCGGGCTACGAACAGCCCGTGCAGCAGTTGGTGCGGGAATACATCTCCGGTGTTGCTGACACGCTCGACACCGATTCCCATGGCAACGTGATCGCCGGCAAGAATCCAACCGGCGAAACGCGGATGCTGTTGGCGGGCCACTGCGACCAGATCGGCCTGATCGTGCAATACATCGATGGCGATGGCTACATCTCAGTGCAGCCGATCGGCGGCTGGGATCCGCTCCAACTCGTCGGCGCGCGGGTGATGGTCTGGACCGCCGAGGGCCCAGTGCCGGGTGTGATGTCGCGGAAGCCGATCCACCTCCTTACCGACGAGGAGCGGAAGCAGGTGCCGAAGATGAAGGATCTCTGGATCGATATCGGCGCCATCGACAAGGCTGACTGCGAGAGTGTGGTGCGGGTTGGCGACTGCGTGACCTTCGAGCTCAAATACCAGCCGCTGCGAAACGGCCGCGCCTGCTCGGTGGCGATGGACGACAAGATCGGCCTCTGGGTGGTGCTCGAGGCGTTTCGCCGCGCGGCTGGAGCCGGTCTCCTGCCCTGTGCCCTCTATGTCGCTTCGACAGTGCAGGAGGAGATCGGCCTGCGCGGGGCACGAACGAGCGCCCACGGCGTGGCGCCCCATGTGGCAATCGCCGTCGACGTGACCCACGCCACCGACTGCCCCACGATCGACAAGAAAACCGAAGGCGACATCGCCCTCGGCAAGGGACCGGTGGTCTACCGGGGGCCCAACATGAATCCGCATGTGGTCGAGCGGCTGCTGGAGGCCGGAAAATCCCACGACATCCCGGTCCAGCTCGCCGCCAGCGGCCGGGCCACGCCGACCGACGCCAACGTGCTCCAGACCACCCGCGCCGGCGTGGCGACGGGGCTGGTGAGCGTGCCCAACCGGTATATGCATTCGGCGGTGGAGACGGTGTCGCTGGATGACGCCGACCGGGCCGCTGACCTCCTCGCCGCCTTCGTTCGCGGTCTCGAAGGCCAGATCAACTGGGCTCCGTAGCCTCAGTTACCTCCGGCGGCCCGCTGCCAAAAAGGCATTTCCTGCCCTTTTGCCGCGGTTACGATTTCAACACACGGCGCGATCTCCGCGGAAAAACCCCGTAGAAACAACAAACTGACCTCCTTCGGCCGCGTGCGGCACGCGGCTTGCTTTCCTTCCCGGCATCCCGAGGATGGGCTGCCAAATCAGTCACGTATTCAAGAGGAGTCTTCCGTGGCCAAACAGATGGTTTTCGATGACGAAGCCCGCCAGCCGCTGCTCGCCGGCGTTTCCAAGCTCGCCCGTGCCGTGAAGAGCACGCTCGGCCCCCGCGGCCGCAATGCCGTTCTCGACAAGGGCTGGGGTTCTCCCAAGGTGACCAAAGACGGCGTCACTGTCGCAGAGGATATCGACCTTGAGGATCCGTATGAGAATCTCGGCGCCCAACTGGTGAAGGAAGCGGCCAGCAAGACCAACGATGTCGCCGGCGACGGCACCACCACGGCGACGGTGCTTGCTGAGGCAATTTTCCGCGAGGGGCTCAAGATGATCGCCGCGGGCGCCGACCCGATGGCCCTCTCCCGTGGCATTCACAAGGCCGTGGAGGCGGTGGGCAAGGCGGTGCTTGCCATTGCCACGCCGATCAATGAGAAGAACAAGAAGGAACTGATGCAGATCGCGACGATCGCTGGCAACAACGACGCCACGATCGGCAATGTGCTCTCCGAAGCCTTCTTGAAAGTAGGCAAGGATGGCGTGATCACGGTCGAGGAAGGCAAGCAGTCGGAGACGAGCGTTGATGTCGTCGAAGGCATGCAGTTTGACCGTGGCTTCCTTTCGCCCCACTTTGTGACCGATGCAGAAAGTCAGGTTTGCGAGCTCGAAAATCCTTACATTCTGATCTATGAGGAGAAGATTTCGAGTGCGAAAAACCTGGTGCCACTGCTTGAGGCAATCAGCAAGGCTGGCAAGCCGCTCGTGGTGATTGCTGAGGACGTGGAGGGCGAGGCCCTCGCCACGCTCGTGGTCAACAAACTCCGCGGTATCGTGCAGTCGGTGGCTGTGAAAGCGCCCGGCTACGGCGATCGCCGCAAGGCGATCATGGGCGATCTGGCCGTGCTCACCGGCGGGCAGGCGATCTTCAAGGATCTCGGCATTCAGCTCGATTCGGTGAAGCTCTCCGATCTGGGCCGGGCCAAGAAGGTGATCATCGAAGCCGAAAACACCACGATCGTGAGTGGCGCCGGCACGAAAGACGCCATCGAGGGGCGGGCCAATCAGATCCGGGCGGAGATCGAGACCACGACGAGCGACTATGACCGAGAGAAGCTTCAGGAGCGGCTGGCGAAGATCGCTGGCGGCGTGGCCCAGATCAATGTCGGCGCCGCTACTGAGACTGAAATGAAGGAACGGAAGGCCCTCATCGAAGACGCCAAGAGTGCGACGCAGGCAGCCCTGGCCGAAGGCATCGTGCCGGGCGGCGGTGTGGCGCTGCTGCGGAGCGAGAAGGCGATCGAGAAACTCGACCTCGACGGTGACGAGAAGATGGGCGCCGCGATCGTGAAAAACGCCCTGCGGTATCCCCTTGAGGCCATT
>JAQBZA010000416.1 GCA_027622795.1 Planctomycetota bacterium
GGGGCCGCGAGCTGCTCGGCCGCCCAGGCCGTCACGGTTGCGGTGGGCCCGGTGGCCGCCTCAGCGGCAGCGCGAGCCGCGGGCTCGGTCTCCGGCAGCGGCACCGCGAGAATCTCAAACCCGCAGGACTCGAGCGGGATTCGCTCAATCGTCGAACCGGTTGGCAGGCCGGCCGGCAACCCCGCTGGCGGCAAACCCGTCTCGTCTGCCTCAGCCTGTGGCTCGTTCTGCTGCCGATGCGTCCTTGGAGGGTCGCCGCTGTCCTGGCTCATCATGTCTCCCTGGGGCTGCTCGGTGTCATCGGACTTCGGCCCCACATCGCCACCAGGCAGCCGGCAGCGTGTTCGGCCGAATCCAGGACGCCGTTGAGCGTCGTGTCGTAAAGATAGTCTCCAACCACGAGCAGGTTGGGATGGGTGGCGGCCGCCGGGCGGTGTCGCTCGTCAAGCGAGAGCGGCTGCCAGCCGCCGGGCAGGCTGCTGACGGCTCCCGGCCAGCGGTGCACGCGGGCCTCGAGGACATGCCCCGCCAAGAACGCAAGCCCCGGAGGAAGTGTCTCGAGGGCGGCCGCCACGAGTTCCTCGTCGCTGCTGTCGGCCAGACGGAGAGTCGCCTCGCCGCCGAGCAGCCAGCCGAGCGCGCCCAGGGCGGCTTCCGGCTCGCGGCCGCTCTCGATGTAGAGACAGACCCCGCCGAGGGCGTCGAGCATCAGATAGGAGTCGTCGCCGGGAATCGGCGGGAGCGGCCGGTCGAAGAGGATCGTGATCCGCAGATAGTCGGCGGGGTGGTCGTGGTGGCGGCAGTGGCGGGCCATCGCCTCGGCCAGCGGGCCGGGCTCGAAGGGGAGTCTGCGGAGGCAGTCCATCGGCAGCGCGACGACGACCTGGTCGAAGGTTTCGCGATGCTCGCCAGACGCCGACTGCCAGGTGATTTCGAGCGGCTCCCCGGGCCCGCCGCCGACCTGCGTAACGGCGGCCCCCAGCCGAATCTCGGCCGCCAGTTGGGAGGCGATGGCCGTGATCAGCCGCTCATTGCCCCCGGCAATGCAGTAGAGCCGCATGTAGGCCGGGTCGTTCATCAGGTAGTTCTGCAGCCCGTAGCTCGTCGATGTGTCGGCCGGCTCGGTGGCCAGATCGCTGTGGATCATCGTTTCCAGGTAGCGCCGCAACTCGCCGCCGCCAAGGCGGTCGAGCGATTCGTGAAACCGCTCCGCTGGAGCCCCGCAGGCGGCGTGGTCTGAGCCCGACTCGTAAAACTCACGCGGCGTGATTGCCCCGCGGGCCCAGTTGTCGAAGGCAGCCAGTCGCTCCCGGCCTCCGCTGCCGAACATGTCGGCCAGATCCTCGAGGTTGGCGATCCGACGGCCCGTCAGATAGACCGACGAGCCCCCCATTGCCACCGTCGGCAGCCCCAGCGACGCGACGAGTTCCCGGAGCGGGTCGTCGTCGACGGGCGAGTAGTCATAGAGTTCGGCCGCGCCGGCCTCGTAGTGCACCGGTGCGGCGGTGAAACGGGGCGTAAGAAGCTTGCCCCCGAGCCGGTCGCTGGCCTCGAAGATCGTGATGGCCAGTGGCCGGTCGGCCAGTTGTTCCAGGTGCCAGGCGGTGAACAGGCCGCCGGGACCGCCCCCCACAATGGCCACGCGGGGCGGCCGGTCTTCGATGGTCGGGGGGAACGGTCTCACAACACTTCTTTTAACGCTTCGGCTCTGGAAAGGTTTCACCGGGAATTCCGCACGCGTGACCGGTCATCCGAATCGGGGGACAGCCGCTGCTGTATGCTCGGACGAATGACATCATCCCCGCGACCCGCAGGCCGCGACACTCCACCGTTCTCGCACCGCGGCCGGCTCGCCCGGGCCTTTGTGGCAACGGTTGCAGCGTTGCTCTGCCTCGCCCCGACACTGGGCCGCTCTGCCGAACTCGCGGAGGATGACGGCACGGAAGTGACGACGCTTGCCGCCGAGGCTCTCCGGCAGCAGAACGCATTTCGCAAGGCTGAGACCGATGAGGAGCGGGCACGCATCGCCAGGATCCTCCTGATCCTGGAGGCCGACGGGGGGAGGCGGCTTCATGCCGTCGTGCGAACAGAACTCGTCAAGCGAATCCCGGCCTTTGCGGCCGCTGCGGAGCGGGCCGCCGCCGGGCTTCTCAAGCAACGGGCTGGCGGTGGCGATGTCACCGCCGAGATCGCTACGTTGCGGCAGACGATTCGTGACGTGGCTGCCGCCGCGAACCTCACGAAGGAGATGATCGTCGAAAAGAGTGATCCGGCTCTCGCCCGGCTCGAGGAGCTGATGCTCGTCACGCCGGGCGAGATCCTGGCCGCCGATCCAGAGCTCGTCGGGGAGCAAGACGCCCTTCTCCAACTCGCAGCCTGGGGTGAGCAGGCGGCCGAGTTGCTCCCTGAGCGGGATCGCCGCAAGCTCCCTTCTATCCCCGGTCGCGATGACCTCGCTGCCCAACTGGAGGGAGCCGTCGCGGCCGCAGCAACGATGGCCGCTCCATTCTCCCCCGCCGACCGCCAGACGCTCGCGGCCAATGAGGCCCTGGTGGACAGCCTCGACCCGGAAGAGGTCCGGGGCATCCGGCGGCTCAATGAGATCCGCCTGCTCGTCGGCCTGCCGGCCCAGGCGACCGACCTCAAGCTCGTGGCGGCCTGCCGGACCCATTCCGAGGATATGTGCCGGGAGGGCTTCTTCGCCCACGAGTCGCCGGTCTCCGGCCGGGAGACGCCCTGGAAGCGGGCCCAGGCCGCGGGCACCACCGCCAGCGCCGAAAACATCGCCGCCGGTACCGATTCGGGCGGAGGGGCCGTTCAAATGTGGTGGCACTCCCCGGGGCACCACAAAAACATGCTCGGCGGCCAGCCGCGGACCGGGTTGGGCCGCTACGAGCGGCATTGGACGCAACTCTTCGGCTGAGGTACGAAACCTGGGGCCGGAGCGAACCTGTTCGGTGAGGTCTCGCTCGCTGCGTGGAGTCGCCCGCGGCCTACTCCCGGAAGCCGTCGTCGGTGGCCACGGTGTTCGCCGGTGTGGTTGGGCGACGTTTGAACTCCGCAACCAAGATGGCACGCTCCCCACTCCGCACCTGGCCGGTGTAGCTCTGCGTAACTCCGTCCACCAAAACATGGACTTCAAAGGGTGTCGCATCGACCGTGTCATGCTGGGAGAAATGGTGGACATACACCTTGAACGTGCCGGCCGGGGCGAACCGCTTGGGCCAGTAAACATTCTCAACGGCATCTCTGGTGTCCGG
>JAQBZA010000417.1 GCA_027622795.1 Planctomycetota bacterium
CCGCCGCGCCAGCGATTCAGCAGCGGCTGGAGTGTCTGCCGCGATCGCAGCCCGGTAGAAGACAGGCAGTTGCTGCGCGGCCACGATCACCGCCAGCAGGGCGGCCGCGCTGACGGCCATGCCGCCGCCAAATGCCCACCGCAGCCACCGGGAGGCTGGCTGTTTCTGCCCATTGTTCTCCGCGGCGAGCGGCTGCACCATCGGTGCATTGTGCAAAACCGCCCGCCGCCCCGACAAACCCGCGTTCACCCGACGAATCCCAGCACCCGCGGCAACGTCATCGGGAGGGCGTTCGTGAGCGTCAGCTCCACCTCGTCGACCTCGTCTTCCAATTCATCCCGCAGCACCCGCATCGACGGCGGGGCTTGAATCCCAATTCGCACCTTGTCGCCGCTGACGCGTACGACCGTGACCACCACCGAATCGCCAACACGAATCCGCTCGTTCTGCTTGCGGGAAAGGACCAGCATGAAAACCTCCGTAATACATGGGTTGGGAATAATATGTCGGAGAAGGTGTACGTCTGTCAACCTCACCGCCGGTGGCATGTCTCACACGGCTGCGGGTCAGGGAAGATGTGCGCCGCAGGGAATATCGTCCGATCAGGCAAACTTTCTTGGAGGCGTCCCGGTAGGCTCCGGGGGCACGCATTGTGCCGGCCATGCCGGGAAAGGCCGCCCAGGGCCGGCTCGATCGGTCACCCGTTCCGACACAAGACAATTCACGAATCGGGCTGGGCCGACCGAGCGTCGTGGCGACGCCTCACAAAGTCATCCAGATCGACAGCTTCCGCAACCGTGAGCCTCGCTCCCACGGCGTCAATCCGTGACTGGTCATCATCGGTGAGTTGCGGGTGCACCTTGTGCACGCTGCGAAGCGTGTCAGCGGCCCCGGGAATCAGCGGCAACTTGGGTGTGATGCGAAGCACCACTTCCAGCGGTATACCACCGGCCGCTTCAATATGTCGGTTGATCGCCAGCCGCGGAAAGGGCGGAATGCCGCCGGGCTGCATCAGTGCCTTCAGCAGGATCGCCGTATCGGCGAACTGACGGTACGCGGCGACCGCCTCTTCAGGCAATGCCCGAGTGAACTCAACCACGTACTGCACGCGCGGACCACGCAATTCAACGCGGTCGTCATCGGACACGATGATATCCCCGAAATCTCCGGCGCCAGCCCACTTGATCAGCGAATCATCGGACTGGCGGGCCCAGCTGGCGAGAGACACATTGAGCCGCTCAAGACGAATGGTACGTATTTCTGTTTTGAGATTGAGTTCAGTATCGAGCACGATCACTCGCTCCCGAGCTGGATCATGGAGAATGACCTCCCCGGCAGCAGCGTCTGTTCGCGGATCAAGAAAGTCCCATGTGATGCCTCGATGAAAGAGCGTCAGACTCGTGGCCACCGGGGCCTTCTCGTCATCAACAAAACCCTCACTTTCCACCCGCAGGGTCACCTCTTCGGCCCGTGTCTGACTGCCTGTTGCGCAGACGAGTGCGCAGACCAAGAGGAACGGGGCCAAGGTCGTGTGCAGGTGAAAGAACGGCACTGTTGGCTCATCTCGGGGAGGGTTGGCCGGGGATCGTACCAGCCATGGGATTCCGGCCAAAGGGCGAAAAAACACGATCCTTGGTGAGTTTTCAGTGGTATCGCCCCGCCGGGTTCGGCATCATGTCGGGGTTCAGATTTTTCGGTCGGACACCCTTCCCGAGGAGTTTTTCGATGCCCACTTGCTCGCCGTTGTCGGCCGGTCCCACCATTGCCTTCATGCTCTGGGCTGTCTCCTGGCCTGCATCGGCGCGGTCCGGGGAAATTTGGCCGCAGTGGCGCGGGCCAGAAGGACAAGGCCATTCAACCGCGGCACACGATCTTCCGGTCACATGGAGTGAGACGGAGCACGTGATCTGGAAGACACCACTCCCAGGCCGTGGCTGGTCATCACCGGTGCTCGACATGAAGAACATCTGGATGACAACGGCCATCGAGAGCGAAGCCAGTGAGGATGACAAGAAGAAGCGGCTGGCAAACGCGAAGAACCCACAACCACTCCAGGTGTCGGGTCCCGTGACGATGCGGGCCCTCTGCGTTGACCGTGAGACAGGCCGACGCATCCACGACGTCGAGCTCTTCACCGTTCGTGAACCCCAACCAATTCACTCCCTCAATTCGTACGCGTCTCCATCCCCTGTGCTCGCCAACGGCCGCTTATTCTGTCACTTTGGTGACTACGGCACCACCTGCGTCGACACGGCCACCGCCCGTGTGGCATGGGTCAACCATGATCTGCGACTCAATCATGAAAATGGACCAGGAAGCACGCCCGTTGTCTGGGGTGATCTTGTGATCGTGCATTGCGATGGCAGTGACGTGCAATACATCGTCGCGCTCGATCAGCGCAGTGGACATGTTGTCTGGAAGACACCTCGCACCGGCACGTTGCAGGAAAACCCCGACCTAAAAAAAGCCTACGGCACTCCCTTGATCGTGTCGCTCGGTGGACGAGACGTGCTGCTTTCACCGGCTGCTGACTGGGTGTATGCGTACGACCCGGCCAATGGCGAGGAACTCTGGCGGCTCAGTTATGGCGTTCTCGGATTCTCGGTCGTGCCACGGCCGGTGACGGCCCACGGCCTCGCTTTCCTGAGCACGAGCTTCATGAAGCCGGAGATGCTGGCGGTGCGGCTGGCCGCCGGTGGTCGTGAGCCTGAGATCGTCTGGCGGCAGCCCAAGGGCGCACCCACGATGTCGTCGCCACTGGCCGTAGGTGAGGAGCTCTACGTGGTCAGCGACAAGGGAATCATGACCTGTCTCGACGTTCAAAGCGGTGAGGTCCGGTGGACGAGCCGCCTAGGGGGCAACTTTTCCTCGTCACCCCTCTTCGCCGACGGTCGGATCTATGTCGGCAATCGCGATGGCGCGACGTTCGTAATCAAGCCGGGCAAAACCTACGAACTGCTTGCCACCAACCAGCTCGACGGCCGCATCTTCGCCACCCCCGCCGCCGTCGACCGGGCCCTCTACCTCCGCACCGACACCGCCCTCTACAAGCTCGAAAAGCGGTAGTGTTTCCAGTTTGTCCCTTCAAAAACCCCCGAGTTGTCGCCGGTGAACAAGTTCGGCATTGCGCAACTGAACGTAATCCGCTGAGGCTCGGGGTCGCCCGTGCCATGGAGCCGGCGTTGGCAGCGAGCGGAGGCAGGATGCCCGAAGCGAACGTCCGGCGATGTGGCACGGGCGACCCCGAGCCGGGCCCAC
>JAQBZA010000418.1 GCA_027622795.1 Planctomycetota bacterium
CACGAAGGCCGATGTGCGGCGGGCGGTTGAGGAACTTTTCAACGTCCAAGTGGAAAAGGTCGCCATCCAGAATCGGATCGGCAAGGCCCGTCGCAGCCGGATGCGGCGGACGAGCACCAAGGCCTGGAAGAAGGCGATCGTGACCCTCAAGCCGGAATCAAAGATCAACCTGTTCTAGTCTGCAGTCAGGGATTCATCATGGGAATTCGCACCTACAAGCCGACCAGCGCCGGCCGCCGCAATGCGAGCGTGTCGGACTTTGCCGAGTTGACGCGTGGCGCCGAGGTGCCCAAGACGTTGCGGGTTCGCAAAAAGAAGACGGGCGGCCGCAACAATCAGGGCAAGATCACCTCCCGACATCGTGGCGGTGGCCACATGCAGCATTACCGGCTCGTCGACTTCCGTCGCAATAAAGACGGAGTGCCCGGCACGGTGCATTCGATCCAGTACGACCCCAATCGCACCTGCCGGATCGCGCTGATTCATTATGCCGATGGTGAAAAGCGATTCATCCTCGCCCCCGAGGGACTGGCAGTCGGGGCGACCGTGCAGAGCGGTGAATCGGCGCCGCCGGAAGTGGGTAACTGCCTGCCGATGTCGGCCATTCCGCTGGGTATGCAGATCCACAATATCGAATTGCAGGCGGGCCGCGGTGGGCGGCTCTGTCGCTCCGCTGGATCGTCGGCAGTGTTGGTCGCCCGCGAGGCACAGTGGGCGCAGCTGACGCTTCCGAGCGGCGAAATTCGCCGTGTGCCGGCCGCCTGTCGGGCCACGATCGGCGCGATCGGCAACTCGGAGCACATGAACGTGGTGCTCGGCAAGGCGGGACGCAAGCGTTGGATGGGCATTCGGCCTCACGTTCGCGGCACGGCGATGAACCCGATCGACCATCCTCATGGTGGTGGTGAGGGCCGCACGAAGGGTGGCCGCCATCCCGTCAGCCCGACGGGTAAGAGTGCCAAGGGCGGCGGCACGAGGAAGCCGCGGAAGCCCTCGGGGTCGGCGATCCTCCGCCGGCGGAAGAGTCGTCGCTACGGTCAGCTCAAAATCAGGTAACAGCATGTGGGGCGGGCTTCAGCCTGCCGGCAGGAAAAAGAAATCATGGGACGCAGCGCAAAAAAAGGACCATTCGTCGATCCCCGCCTCTTCGAGAAGGTGGAGGCTCAGCTTGCCGGCAGCAAGCGGGATCCGATCAAGACCTGGGCCCGGGCCTGCACGATCGTGCCCGAGTTTATTGGCCTCACGTTCATGGTGCACAACGGCAAGCAGCACCTGAAGGTGTTTGTGACCGAGGATATGGTCGGCCACAAGCTCGGCGAGTTTGCCCCCACGCGGACCTTCCGTGGTCACGGCGGCAAGGGCACCGGAAAGTAAGGGATACCAACCATGCCATACACCGCCACCCACAAGTACGCCCGCATCAGCGCCCGCAAGGTGCGGGCATTGGCCGACCTGGTTCGCGGCAAGTTTGCCGAC
Organism: Planctomycetota bacterium; assembly: GCA_027622795.1. Taxonomy (GTDB): domain Bacteria; phylum Planctomycetota; class Planctomycetia; order Pirellulales; family UBA1268; genus CACORA01. The sequence continues at coordinate 1,477 of JAQBZA010000418.1, forward strand.
GAGGCGCTCGACATTCTCCGCTTCCAGCCGCATCGTGGCGCCCGGATGCTCGAGAAGGTGATCAAGAGTGCGCTCGGCAACGCCGAGCACCAGCAGGCTCCGGCGATCGACGATCTTGTAGTGGTCGATGCCCGGGTCGACGGCGGGCCGATGTTCAAACGGATCCGCCCGATGTCGCGGGGACAGGCATTCGAGATCAAGCGGCGGATGTCGCATATCAAGGTGGCGCTCGATACGGCGCCGCTGGACCAAGCGAACTAGGGCATCAAGCGAGCGAAGGAAAAGAAACCATGGGCCAGAAAGTTCATCCCACCGGCTTCCGTACCGGCGTGACCGAGCCGTGGAAGAGCCGCTGGTATGCCTCTAAAAAAGACTTCCGCGACCTCCTCATGGAGGATTTCAAGGTGCGGAAGTTTCTGAAGACCAAGTATCGCGCCGCGGCGATCCCGAAGGTTGAGATCGAGCGGACCCGCGATGAGGTGAAGGTGATTCTCCATTCGGCCCGGCCCGGCGTGATCATCGGCCGCAAGGGCCAAGAGGTCGATCGCCTGCAGGAGGAATTGCAGGACCTCCTCGGCCGCCGCGTGAATCTCAAAGTGGAGGAGGTGAGCCGCCCTGAAATCCAGGCACAACTCATCGCCGAGGATATCGCCGACCAACTCGTCAAGCGGGCCGCCTTCCGTCGGACGCTCAAGCGGGCGCTTGAGACGACCATGGATGCCGGCGCCAAGGGTGTGAAGATTCAGCTTGCGGGGCGGCTCGGCGGCGCGGAAATGTCGCGGTGTGAAAAGGCGATTGCCGGCGCGATGCCGCTCTCCACGCTGCGGGCCAAGATCGATTACGGGTTCTGCGAGGCTCCCACGGCGCAGGGCAACATCGGAATTCAAGTGTGGGTCAACCAAGGCATGTACGAGGAGGATGGCGATGGCGCTGATGCCCAAGAGGGTCAAGCACCGAAAAAGCCAAAGAGGTCGTATAAGAGGTGACGCCACCCGCGGGAATCGCGTCGTCTTCGGCGACTTCGGCCTCCAGGCCGAGCAGCCGGGATGGCTTCCCGCCGCGACCATCGAGGCTGGCCGTATCGCGGCCCAGCAGTATCTCCGTACGGAGGGACGGCTGTATGTGCGGGTGTTTCCTCACAAGTCGGTGACGTCGATCCCCCTCGAGACACGAATGGGCAAAGGCAAGGGCGAACCGGAGTTTTGGGCGGCCGTGATCAAGCCGGGCACGATTCTCTACGAGATCGGCGGCGTGAGCGAAGACGCGGCCCGACTCTGCTTCGCGCGGCTGGCCCACAAGATGCCGGTGCGGGTGCGGTTTGTGAAGCGGCGAGTGATGTAGGTGCGCGTCGCCAGCGACGAGGAAATCCAAAAGCGGACAGCAAGAGAGTCAGCAAAGAGCCAGACAGTCAGTAGAGAGCGATCCGAGAGCCATGAGTAAAGCCCAAGAACTGCGGGAGATGAGCGACGAGCAGATCCAGTTGGTCTGCAAGGACGCCGCCGAGTCGCTGTTTCGTCTGCGGATGCAGGCACAGACAGAGAAGCTCGCCGCCCCGACCGACATGAAGAAACTCCGTCGTACGATCGCCCGCTGCCAAACCGTGTTGGCCGAGCGGGCCGCCTCGGCTGCCGCCTCCCCTGCCACCTGACAGCCCACCACCCATTCGATCAACACTCATTCGATTTTTAGGAACCTTTCCCAATGCCCAAGCGAGTCGAAACAGGAACCGTGACCAGCGCCGCGTCGAGCAAGACGAGGCGGGGTGAAATCC
>JAQBZA010000419.1 GCA_027622795.1 Planctomycetota bacterium
TCTCGATCCCGAGACGGCGCTGGTAAGCACCTTTTCGACGCTCTTCTGGCCGGTCGTCGGTGCGATCACGACCGACATCATCGGCTTCGGCGCTCTGATCTCCAGCCGCGTCGGCCCGGTCCACGATTTTGGCATCATGACGGCGATCGGTGCCGGCATGGTGCTCGTCGCCGTGGCGCTGGCGGTGCCCTGGCTGGCGCTGGCCGGCCGCTTCGCCAGCGATCCCCGCCAGGCCTGGGGCGAGGGGGCGCTCGAGCGGGGGCTCGATGCCCTCGTCAAATGGATCGTCCGTCACCCACTGCCGATTCTCGGCGCGGCCATCACGATCGTCGCGGTAGCCGTGGCCGGGATGCGGTGGCTGACGGTGGAGACTGATTTCACGAAAAACTTTCGGGCCTCGAGCCCGATCGTCAGCTCCTATGACATGATCGAGTCGCGTCTGGGGGGCGCCGGCGTGTGGGATGTGCTCGTGCCAGTCGGCGACGAGATCGACGGCGCCACGCTCACTCGGGTGGCCCAGCTCGAGAAGCGGCTCCGCACCGACGTCACCGCTGAGGGGCCTGCCGGGGAAGCGATGCCGGCCCTCACGAAGGTGATGAGCGTGGCCGACGTGATGGCAGCCGTGTCGCCGGTGTCGCTGGAGCGGCTGGAGGAAACGCGGCTCGGTAACTGGATCATCTCCCGGGCCATCGCGTTGCTCGAGACGCAGCTTCCACAGCTGGGGCGGTCGCTCATCGGCACCGACCCCGTCGACGGCTCGCGGTGGCTGCGGGTCATGCTGCGGGCCCGTGAGCGACAGCCCGCCGAAGTGAAGCGGTCAATCATTTCCCAAGTGCGGCAGATCGTGACCGAGGAGATTCCGGGGAGCGACACCCAGCCACCGGGTGAGGTGACGGGCTTCTTCGTGCTCTTGGCCCAGCTCGTCGAGCGGATGATCTCCGATCAATGGTTCACATTCACGATCGCTGCCGTCGGCATCTTTCTCCTGCTCTCGCTGGCATTTCAGAGCCCGCTGCTGGGGCTCGTGGCCCTGGTACCCAATGCCCTGCCGATCTTCGTCGTCCTCGGGCTGCTCGGCTGGCTCGGCACGCCGGTCAACATGGGCACAGCCATGATCGCCGCAGTCTCGATGGGCCTGTCGGTCGACAGTTCGATTCACTACATCACGGCCTTCCGACGCCGGCTTCATGATGGCGACGCCTTCCACGCCGCCCTCGAGACGGCCCACCAGACGGCCGGGCGGGCGATGATCTTTTCGACGCTCGCCCTGGTGGTCGGATTTCTTGCCCTCACCACAAGTGGCTTCATCCCCACCGTCTCCTTCGGCACACTCTCCTGCCTGACGCTGATCGGCGGCCTGTTCGGAAATCTCGTCGTCCTGCCCGTGCTCCTGACACTGCTTGGTCGCTGGGGGCTCCTGTAGCCAACGCCGCACGATGCGGCGGCTCTCGGCCCTCGAAAACCTTGGCTTTTCGAGCGGTCGAGCAAGTGGACAAAGGCCATGGAGGGCTTTGTCCACGGAAAGCAAGATACGCCCAACGCTCGTCGAGCGTTCGCCGACCCCCGAGCCTCCCTCGGTTCATGTGCTAGATTGCTTGACATTCGCGAAGACGTTGCGGTACTTCAAGGAGCATTGGGATGATGCAAGAGATGGCGTTTGATGGGCAGGCGGAGACGGTGAAGGCGGCGGCCGCGGTGGCGCTCGACACGATTGCGGCCGATGTGATCGTTGTCTTTATGACCGAAGGTGGCGTGGCTGACGGCATGGCGGCCGAGGTCGATCGGGCGACCGGAGGGCTGCTCACGCGGCTGGCCGACAACGGTGATCTCTCCGGCAAACGCTACGAATGCGTGCCCCTCCTCGCCCCCTCCGGCCTGCAGGTGGGGCAGGTGCTTGTCGTCGGCCTCGGCAAGCGCGAGGACGTGGATGCCGGCATCTGCTTCCGCGCCACCGCCAGTGCCGCGCGGCTCGTCGCCGCCCGCCCGCGGGCCAAGGTGGTGTTTCTGGCTGACCGCGCGTGGTCAGACGCCCAAACAGAGCAGGCGGTGGCCGGGGCGATTGCCGGCATGGTGGGCCAGGATCTCTACCGCTCTGAAAAGAAGCGGACACCGTTTGGTGAGACCGTCTGGCTTGGCCTCGCGAGCGAACAGGTGACGCGGGGAGGCATTCTTGGCAGTGGCGTGAATCTCGCCCGTCGCCTGGTGAATCTACCGCCCGATGATCTCTATCCGGAATCGTTTGCCGAGCAGGCGGCCACGGTCGCCAGCCAGACCGGCATGCAGGCGGAGATCTGGGACGAAGACCGACTCGCCCGCGAAGGCTGCCGCGCGATGCTGGCCGTCGGCCGCGGCAGCGTTCGTGCTCCGCGACTCGTGCTGCTCACCTATCGGGGCCGCGGCAGCGACAGCCCGCCCGACCTCGCGCTCGTCGGCAAGGGAGTTACTTTCGACTCCGGCGGCCTGTCGCTCAAGCCCTCAGAGGGCATGCTGACAATGAAGTGCGACATGGCCGGCGGGGCGACCATGCTCGCTGCCGCTGCCACGATCGCGGCCCTCAAGCTACCGATCAACCTGGTCGCCGCGATCGGCCTCGTCGAAAACATGACCGGCCCGGCCGCCTACAAGCTGGGCGATGTGATCACCGCCCGCAGCGGCACGACGATCGAGATCCACAACACCGACGCCGAAGGCCGCGTAGTGCTGGCCGATGTGCTCGACGTGGTTCGCGGTCTCGGGCCACAGCGAATCGTCGATGCCGCCACGCTCACCGGAGCCTGCGTCGTCGCCCTCGGCCTCGACGTGGCGGGGCTGTTCACGAACGATCAGCCGCTGTGCAGTGCCGTTGCCGATGCCGCCCGAGCGATGGGGGAGCCGGTCTGGCAACTGCCGATGTTTCCCGAATACGACGAGCAGATCAAAAGCGAGGTGGCCGACATCAAGAATGTCGGCGAAGGCCGCTGGGGGGGCGCGATCACGGCGGCCAAGTTTCTGGAGCGGTTTGTCGGCGGCATCCCATGGACACACATCGACATTGCCGGCCCAGCCTTCGCCGAAAAGCCGAAGCCCTGGATCGACGGCGGCGGCACCGGCACCCTTGTCCGCACCCTCGTCACCCTCGCCCAACGCCTCTCACAATAGCCCATCCGAGATTCGTGGAGTGCCGGCTCGGGGGCGGCAAAAGTCTCCTCGCCGGGCGAGGATACGCCCAAGGCTCGTCGAGCGTTCGCCG
>JAQBZA010000420.1 GCA_027622795.1 Planctomycetota bacterium
ATCGAGAATTTCGTCATCACTGCGACGCCCAGTAGGAGCAGTCCGCCGAGGCCATAGCCGGCCACGGCTGCCTGCTCCGGAATGAAATTGCGGAAGATGTCGCCAAAGAAGAGCGCCAGCAGGTAGCAGGCCACGGCCGAGCCGAGGATGCCGACGCTACGGAACATGTCAACGAAGCTGGTGCCCTTTTCGGCGGCTTCTGAGCGAGGAAACTTCTGGCCTAGAAACATCAAGGCGTAGAGCGCCGTCGGGATCAGGTAAAGGGCGAGCTGCCATTTCCAGTGGATCCCCAGACGGTCGTCGAGGAACCAGCCGACCATCGCTCCCAAGACCATGCCGGCCGGCCAGCTGGCATGAAGAATGTTGAGGTAGTGGGTGCGGTTGTGAGGAAACACCGTCGCCACCAGCGGGTTGGCGACCGCTTCGAGCGTGCCGTTGGCGAAGGCGAAAATGAAGGAGCCCCAGAAGAGAAACTGGTAGGCGGTGTCGGCCGAGCCGGCGCTCAGGGTGACCGCTGCCGAGAGAATGTGGCCGACCAGGGCCAGGGCGACGAGCTTGCCATAGCCGATCTTGTCGCCGAGCAGGCCGCCGATGATGATCCCGAAGCAGAAGCCCGTCAGCCCGGCGCCGGTGATCTGACCGACTTGGAGAGCGCTAAAGCCAAATTCCTCCCGCCAGTTGTCGAGAATGCCACCCCGAATGGCGAAACCCACGCCGGCGGCGAGGATAGCGGTGAACCCGGCCCACAGCAGCCGCTGGGCGTTGGGCGTGGACCCTATGAGATCAGACCCCTGCGTGGCATTGCTCGCGTGCATGCGCGGTTTTCCCCTGTGTGTGTCTGCGTGTTTCCGTATTGGGTTGCCGGAGAGACTGGGACTATAGCAAGGCGTGGCAGCCCACGGAAACAGCAGTGGTTGCGCGGGCCGCGGTGACCAACTGGCCCCTGCCGTGGCTTGACCCTCCGCCGGTTCGCCCCGTACCGTCCGGCCCCTCTGGCCTCTCGACTCCATGGCCTGAAAACCCGCACTATCCTCGGCTGTCTATTCTCACCGTGAACGCATTGACCGATTCGCTCTGGACGCTCGTGCGCTGGGCCGTGCCGGTGACGGTGGCAGGCGTTCTTGCCGCCGGGATGGTCGGTGCGAACCGTCTTGGCGATGTTGTGCGGACCCGTGTGGAAGCACGTTTGGCTGAAGAGTTTCCCGAACTCACTGTTCATGTACAGGGGGCGAGCCTTGTGGACGGAGAAGGAGTGGTTGTCCGAGGGGTTTCATTCTCCGATCCGAGCCTCCCTCCCACCGTCCGCCATCTGCTAAGGATCGATGAGGTGCGGCTGGCATGCAGTACAAACCTGACAGAGTTGGCGACCGGGCCACCGGAGATCACGGCCGTGCACCTCCGGCGACCGGTGGTGCATGCCACCCGCCGCGTGGATGGCTCGTGGACCATTGAGCAACTGTTTACCCGCCGGACGCCATCCACGATCATTCCGGTGGTGATTGAGGATGGCGGCGTCGTGATCGATGGAGAGACTCTGGAGCAAAAGATTGCTCTCCGCCAGATCGATCTCGAGATTCAGCCTGATGCCGAGGCTGGCTGGGTTTCGCTCCGTGGCAGTATGGGGGCAGAATTGCTCGACCGGGCAACCATCGAAGGTCGGGTAGCCACTACGACACACGAGTTTGATGTGAGCGGCAGCGTGGCCTCTCTTGACCTCTCTGCTCGACTGATCTCTTTGCTGCCAAACGAGAAGCATTTGCCACACGATGTTCGTGAGCATCTCGCTGGCCTACAAGGCATGGCCTCGTTCCAGTGGCGTGCCATTGGCTCTCTGGCCGCCATCGAGACAACCCGATTTGAATGTCGGGGCCGCCTCGAATCAGGGCATTTCGAAAGCCCGCGGTTGCCGTTCGCAGTGAGTGACTTGAAGGCCACATTTCATGCCGACCAGGCTGGGGCCCGGATCGAATCGCTGGAGGCCCACAGTGGGTCAACCTTGCTTCGCGGTGCCGGCCAACTGCGAGGCTGGTCGCGGATGAGTGATTTTGACGTGCTGCTCGAGGCAGAACGGCTGATGATAGGCCACCAGTGGGAGCCGCTTCTGCCTCCCAAAGTGGCCGAGCAATGGCGGAGGCTCTTGCCAGCCGGAGAGGTCGACGTGCGGGCGGAGGTGACCCGCCGTGACGGTGTGGTTGATCCGCGCTTATCGGTACGGTGTCGCAATGTCTCACTCACCCACTACCGGTTTCCGTACCGTCTTGATCGGACAGTCGGGACCGTGGTCTACGAGGGACGGGCCCTGTCGCTCTACCTGACCGGGCAGGCCGGAGGACACCCGGTGCAGGTGTCTGGTGCCTTTCAGTTCGAGCCGGCCGGCCCAACGGGACACGTGGAAGTGCGTGGCGAAGGGATGCGCATCAACGATTCCCTCCTGGCGGCGATGCCAGCGCGGAGTGCCGACATCGTCCGCAGCCTGCGGGCGGCCGGGGTCTTCGATTTTGTCTTCCGGCATGAGCGAGCGGGGCATCTGCCCGACGGAAAGGCCAACTCTCTCGGCCTTCGCCTCTCCGGCTGCAGTCTGGCGTATGCCGGATTTCCCTATCCGTTGACGAACGTCTCCGGCAGTATCCGCATGGATCAGGATGTCTGGACGATCCAAGACGTGACCGGGGCCAACGACGCCGGGATCGTGCGCTGCACCGGTTCGCTCATGCCGCTGCCTGACGGCGATGGTGAACTCACGCTTCATCTCACCGGTACTGGCGTCGTACTGGAGCGGGAACTTCGTGACAGCCTTCCTCCTGGTATGCGGCAAATCTGGGATGACCTCGATCCCCGTGGCAACGCCGACTTCTCCGCCACGATTCGTCATCAGGTGAAGCCGCGTTGTACATCGGTGGAGGTGGAAGCGATCCCGCACGGCCAGACCGTGTCGATTGAGCCAGCCTGGTTTCCCTATCGGCTGGAGCAGCTGCAGGGGCGGCTCACACTCAAGGATGGGCTGCTTCAGTTTTCAGGGGTCCGCGGAGTCCATGACCGCACGACGGTGGCGGCCGAGGGCACCTGCCGCTTTCTTCCCGAGGGAGGCTGGCATGTGTCGTTCGAGCGGCTGGCGGCCGATCGCTTTCGAGCCGATCACGACGTGGTGCGGGCGCTGCCGGCCGGGCTGCAGCGGGCGATCGAACTGGTCCGCCCCCGCGGTCTGTTGTCGCTTGCCGGTGCACT
>JAQBZA010000421.1 GCA_027622795.1 Planctomycetota bacterium
TCGCCGCCGCGGGCCTGATCGTCGCTCCCGTGTGGAACAAGTCGAACCGGGAGCATTCCTTCATCGGGAGTGAGCCGGCAAGCGTGCGGGCTGCTGCTGCTGCTGCTGTCGACAGGCGGCAGTGGTCGCATCCTTGGTTTGTCGATGCCGACCACATCCGGCTCGACACGGTCGACCGCTTTCTTGAATCGAGCGACTTCTTCACGATCGACGTAGCCGACTCGATCGGGAAGCCGGCCAGCGATGCCGACGTGCGGGCCTTCGTGGCCCGCCACCCTGAATTGGCCAAGCCGCTGTCCGTGCCCGGCATCACGAAGGTGATCCGGATGTCGGAGGATGGGCTTGCTGCGATCGCCCGCGACTACCTGCTGGCCTGCCGGGAGGCAGGGGAGATTTTCCAGCATATTCAAGCCCGGCGCGGTGACGACATCGTGATCGAAGTCAGCATGGACGAGACCGATGCCCCACAGACGCCGCCGCAATTGCTCGTGATCCTGGCCCTGCTGGCCGAGGAAAAGGTCCCGCTTCAGACAATCGCGCCCAAGTTCACCGGCCGGTTCAACAAAGGCGTCGATTACGTTGGCGACCTGGCCCAGTTCGAGCAGGAATTTTCCGACGACGTGGCGGTATGTCGGTTTGCAGTCAAGCACTACGGATTGCCGGAGTCGCTCAAGCTCTCGGTCCATTCCGGAAGCGACAAGTTTTCGCTCTATCCGATCATTCGTCGGGTGCTGGCCGGGACCAGTGCCGGCGTGCACCTGAAGACGGCCGGCACGACCTGGCTCGAGGAGGTGATCGGCCTGGCGGAGGCGGGGGGCGATGGGCTCGACCTCGTGCGAGAGATTTATGGGTATGCCCTCGACCATGTCGACGAGTTTTGTGCGCCCTATGCATCGGTGATCGACATCGATCGCACGCGGCTCCCCGCCAAAGACGTGGTGAACGGCTGGAGCGGGCCGGAGTTTGCGGCGGCGATCCGCCATGTGCCGAATCATCCCGCGTTCAATCCGAGCCTCCGGCAGCTGTTGCATGTGTCATTCAAGGTGGCGGCCAAGCATGGCTCGCGGTACACCGACCTCCTCCAGGCCAATCGCGAGATCGTGGCCCGACAGGTGACCGACAACCTCTACGAACGCCACATGAAACCCCTCTTCCTCCCATAACCTCCCATGCGATCCGCCATCACCATTTGCCTCGTGCCGGAAGCCCGCCAGGGGCCGTTTGTGTTTCATGACGGACTTGAACTAGGCTGCCGCGCCGCGGCGGAGGTCGGCTTCGACGCGGTCGAGATCTTTCCCGGGTCGGCGGCGGACGTGCCGGTGGACGAAGTGCGGCGGATGGTCACCGCTCACGGCCTCTCCGTTGCCGCGGTGGGCACCGGAGCGGGCTGGGTGAAGCACCGGCTGCATCTCTGTGATCCCGATGCAGCAACACGGGCCCGGGCCTGCGAGTTCATCGCGGCAATCATCGACGCGGCGGGTGACCTCGGTGCTCCGGCGATCATCGGATCCATGCAGGGCCGCACCGGCGAGGGTGTTTCTCACGACGCAGCGTTGGCGATGCTCGCCGACGCCTTGGGCATACTTGGCGAGCGGGCGAGCCGACACGGCCAGCCGCTGCTCTACGAACCGCTCAACCGCTACGAAACCGATCTCTTCACAGCCCAGGCCAGGGCGGCCACATTCCTGGAGCTTCACGGGCTGCACGATGTGAAACTGCTCTGCGACCTCTTCCACATGAATATCGAAGAGGCCGATCCGGCGGCTGCACTGATGGCCATCGGAGATCGCGTGGGGCATGTTCACTGGGCTGATTCCAATCGCCGCGCGATGGGTATGGGCCACACCGACCCGCAGCCGATCGTTGCCGCCCTCCGTTCGATCGGCTACACCGGCTTTCTCTCGGCGGAGATTTTTCCCCTGCCGACTTCACTCGACGCAGCACGGCAGTCAATCGAAAGCTTCCGTACGTTCGCCACCTAGGGGATTCCTCCATGCTCAATGGCCCGTTGCTCCATCCCGACGTCCTTCGCGTGCTCGCGCAATCTGGCCATCACTCGACCGTCTTGATCGCCGATGGCAACTATCCGGCCCTCAACAAGCGGGGGCCGCGGGCGGAGCTGGTATCGCTCCAGCTCATGCCGGGCGTGCCGACCGTCGCCCAGGTTTTCGAGGCGATCCTCGGGGCAGTGCGGATTGATGCCGTGAACACGATGGGCGTTGATCGTGCCGATTCCTATGCCGCCGCGACCCCGGGCGACCCGCCCGTGTGGGATGAATATCGCCGGCTGCTGGCAGCGGCAGGATCGCCATGCCAGCTCGAACCGATCGTGAAGTGGGAGTTTTACAAGGCCGTGGCCTCGGAGGACCACGTGCTCACGATCCAGACCGCCGACAAGGCTCCCTGGGCCAATCTTTTGCTCTCCCTTGGTTGCCGCACATTTACCAACCCATGAAAACCCGACCACTCGGAAACACCGGCCTCGCAGTGCCGGTCCTGTCGTTTGGCGCCTCCTCGCTGGGGCAGGAGTTTCGCGCGATCACGCTCGGTGAGGCTTTCGGCAGCGTGGAGGCCGCTCTCGACTGCGGCATGAACCTCATCGACACCAGCCCCTTCTATGGCCGTGGCATGAGCGAGGTGCTGCTCGGGATCGCCCTCAAGAACATCCCCCGGGGCCGCTACCTGCTGTGCACCAAGCTCGGCCGCTATTCGCTCGAGCATTTCGATTTTTCAGCCAAGCGGGTGGCCGAGAGTATCGATGTGTCGCTCCACCGGCTCGGCACCGACCACCTCGATATCATCCTCTGCCACGACATCGAGTTTGTGCCCATGCAGCAGATCGTCGATGAGACGCTGCCCGCCCTGCGGAAGATCCAGCAGGCCGGGAAGGTTCGCTACATCGGGTTCAGCGGCTACCCGCAAAAGATCTTCCGCGTCATCTGCGATCAGGCCGATGTCGACTGCGTGCTCAACTACAACCAATACACGCTGCAAAACACCCGCTTTGCCGATGAGACGATTCCGATGCTCAAGGCGAAGGGGATCGGCGTGATGAACGCTGGGCCGTTCAGTGCCCGTCTCCTCACCGACGCACCGCTCCCGGCATGGCTCAAGGAGCCGGAGGCGGTGAAGGCGGCGGCCCGGCAGGCGGCGGAGCTGTGCCGGTCGCGGGGCAGTTCGATCGCGAAGCTCGCGGTCCA
>JAQBZA010000422.1 GCA_027622795.1 Planctomycetota bacterium
GGCGGGCTCAGACAAAAGACGGTGGGTGGGGGTATGTGAGCGCGAAAGACGGCAACAATTTCGATGAAGGCTCCACAACGATTACGCAGGTACAGGGGCTTCGTGGCTGCCGCAATGCCGGCATTCCTGTGCCGCGGGAGATCATCGAGAAGGCCATTTCCTACATCCACCGCTGCACGATGCCTGACGGTGGAGTGCAGTACAGTTCCAAGGGGGGCGGTGGTCGGCCGGCTATCTCCGCCGCCGCGATCGCGTGTCTGTTTAATGCCGGCGAATACGACGACACGCATGTGCCGCGGATGCTCGACTACGCCGAAAAGCATCTGGGCAACATCAGCAATAACGGCTTCGGTCACTGGCATTACGCGCACTTTTACTACGCCCAGGTAATGTATCGTGAAGGCGGACGGAAGTGGGCCACCTACCGCGATCAGATCGAGAAACGGCTGGTTTCAGAGGCCCAGAAAGACAACGCGGGCCTGTTCTGGCCGCAGGGGTACATTGGCCACGTCTATACCACGGCCACCAACCTCACGATCCTCCAACTCGACAAAGGCTCACTTCCCATCTACCAACGGTGAGACCGCGGGTATCCGCGGAAATCACATCCTGCCCCGGCTTTTCCCCCTTGGAGTCGTTCATGACTGCTGCACCGCTTGATACCGCCACCGTGGAACGACTCCATGAAGCGCACGATCGAATCCTCGATCAACTTTCCCGCGTCATTGTCGGCCAGCAGCAGGTTGTCGATGAACTCTTGATCTGTCTCTTCAGCCGTGGCCATTGCCTGCTGGAAGGGGTGCCCGGCCTAGCGAAGACGCTCGTAGTGAGCACGTTGGCGAAGAGCCTTGACCTGTCGTTCAGTCGCATCCAGTTCACGCCCGACCTAATGCCCGCCGACATCATCGGCACCGACGTGTTGGAGGAGGATCGGGCCACCGGGGGACGGCAGTTCCGCTTCCTCGAGGGTCCTCTCTTTGCCAACGTGGTGTTGGCTGACGAGATCAACCGTACGCCGCCGAAGACGCAGGCGGCGCTCTTGGAGGCGATGCAGGAACGGCAGGTGAGCGTCGGGCGTTTACGACACAAACTCGTCGACCCGTTCTTTGTGCTGGCCACGCAAAACCCCATTGAGCAAGAAGGCACATACCCGCTGCCCGAGGCTCAGCAGGATCGGTTCATGTTCAAGGTGTTTGTCCGCTATCCGTCATTTGACGAGGAGTTTGAGATCGCCCGCCGAACGACAGGCGGGCCACTGGACGAACCCCGGGCCGTTCTCGCGGCTCACGACATCCTCTCTCTTCAGGCAGCCGTTCGCGAGGTGCCAATCAGCGACCACCTGATCCGATACGCGCTGGCTATCGTGCGGCAGACCCGCTGCAGGGAGCGGGGCGTGCCTGATTTCGTTTCCGATCAGCTGGCTTGGGGCGCGGGCCCCCGCGCAGTTCAGTTTTTGATCGTGGGTGCCAAGACCCGAGCAGTGTTGCAGGGCCGGAGCCATGTCTCACTGGAGGATATCCAAAACCTCGCCGCCCCCGTGCTGCGGCACCGGATCGTGGTCGGCTTCGCAGCCGAGAGCGAGGGTGTCACTCCTGACGCGATCATTCAGCGAATTCTTGAAACTACCCCGGCCAGAGAGGACGAGTTGTCGCGTGACACCCGCTTCCAAACGATTTTTGCATCCTGAGGCGGTCGCCCGGATCGCGCATCTCGAATTGCGGGCGCGGGCCGTCGTCGAAGGCGTGCTTGCCGGACTCCACAAGAGCCCGTACAAGGGGCAGTCGGTGGAGTTTTTGCAGCATCGAGAGTATTCGCGGGGAGATGACCTGCGGCGTGTCGACTGGAAAGTCTGGGGTCGGCAGGACAGGCTCTACATCAAGGAGTTTGAGGAGGAGACCAATCTTCGACTTACGCTTCTGGTGGACGGTTCCGCAAGCATGGACTACGCCTCGGGGCCACTCTCAAAATATGATTACGCCGCGACGCTGGCTGCATCACTAGCCTGGCTCGGCTTGTCGCACGGTGACGCCGCTGGCTGTGCCGTTTTCGATGACACCGTCCGGTCGAATGTTCCAGCCCGGATGAAGCGATCGCATTTGGCTAGCATCATCGAGGTGTTGGAAGCTCGTGGTGCCGTGAGCCCTCAGCCAACGGCGTTTCTTCCGGCGCTCCGTGGCCTCTCCGAGACCCTGCCGCGCCGCGGCTTGGTGATCATCATCTCGGACCTCCTTGGGGACCGTGACGGTATCGCAAAGGGGATGCAGATGCTGCGCCGGCGCGGCCATGATCTCGTGCTCCTGCACGTCATGGATGATGACGAACTCGACTTTCCTTTCGATGGACCGACGCGGTTCGAGGGCCTGGAATTACCAGATCATATCGCCTGCAACCCTCGCGCGTTGCGGGCCGGCTACCTGGCCGAACTGGAGTCGTTTTTGAGCGGCGTTCGCCAGGATGCTGCCGCCGCCCGCTGCGACTATTCGTTGATTCGCACGAGTGAACCACTCGATACGGCGCTTGTGCGGTTTTTATCCCGACGGGCCAGTTTGGCCGTTTAAAACCAGCCGTTCACTCCGCATGCCTTCGTTCGACTTTCAATCGCTGTTGTGGTGGGGCCTGCCCGTCGTTGCGGCCCCAATCGTCATTCATCTCATCAACCTGTTGCGGCACCGGCGGGTGACGTGGGCGGCGATGGAGTTTTTGCTGGCAAGTCAGCGGAAGTACAAGACGCGGGTGCTGCTCAAGCAACTGCTCCTGCTTCTGATGCGGGTGGCCGCGGTGCTCGGCATTGTGCTCGCGCTGGCCGGACCCCGCTGGAGCAACTCCTTGGCAGGCATCCTTGGCGGTGGTCGGACTGCGCACGTCATTCTCCTCGACGATAGTTTCTCGATGGGGGACAGTTCGGGGAACGGTGAGACTGATGAGACCATGACAGCGTGGGACCGTGGCCGAGGCGTCGTTGAGCGGATCGTGAGTGATCTTGCGATGACCGCTGGCCGGCAGGAATTGGCGATCGGGCGGTTTGCCGGCCTCACGCTGCCAACGACCTCCGGTGCTTCGCCGCGCTTCGACCGACCGCTCGAACTGGTCACACCGGGCGTGGTGCAGGAGGTTCGTGATCTGCTCGCCGCCATGCGCGTTTCGGCGACTGACTGCGGGCCGCGGGAACCACTGGCGGCGG
>JAQBZA010000423.1 GCA_027622795.1 Planctomycetota bacterium
TCTTCCTGCCCTTCAAGTGGCGAAACATCTGGAGCCACGACTTCGGCAGCTACACGATCTTCAACATCAAGAACGATCCGGCTCCGCCCACGGGATCCGCCGCCGACGTCGGCTCGCTGTTTTTGAACATGGGGCCGACGGCGTCCCGGCGGGGCGCGGCCACGGCGGACGTGATCGACGAGCACTTCGAGCTTCGGCACCTCGGTGGCGTGGCGGGCGACGAGACGGTCAGCGTGCAGTTTTACGTCGAGGGCGTGGCTCAGTATGTCGACGCCGAGGGCAATCCCGCGCCGCAGGTCTACACAGGTGTGACGAACATCCTCGGCCTCGCCGGCGACGGCCACGATACGGTCGACGCCACGGGGGTGCTCTCGCCAGTCCGGATCGACGGCGGCGACGGGCATGACACGATCCGGGGCGGCCGCGGCTTGAACACGCTCACCGGAGGCCTTGGCAACGACTCGCTCTTCGGCGGTGACCTGAGCGACATCCTCCACGGCGGCGATGGCCACGACGCGATCAGCATCGGCGGCGGAACCGCTCAGGTGACCGGCGGAGTGGGCAAAGACACCTTCACCGCCGCTGCCGGAGGCAGCTTCAGCTTTGCCTTCGACGACGGCTTCAGCGGCGACTTGGCCGATGCCGACATCTTCGCCGGCGCCACGCTCGACTTCTCGCAGGTGACCAAGCCGCTGGCCGTCACGCTCGGGGCCACGAGCAGTGTGACAATGGGGGGAACCCACGTGCTCTCCTGGACCGGCGGCAGCCCGGCTCGGATCATCCTCGGAGCGGGGCACGACCAGGTCGCCTTCGCCGCCGGCTACCAGCCCGTCGAGATCGATCTCGGGGCCGGCCGCAACCGAATCGAGATTCAGGCCTTCGAGCCAGGCTCGCTTGTGTCGATCGTCGGTGCTGATCTGGCAAGCGACGATCAGCTCACGATCAGGGAGTCTATGGCGACGGCGATTGGTCTCACGGCCGCAGGCGTGACGGCCGACAACGGCGGCAGCTTCGCCTTCGACACGGCCCGGTTCCGCAAGCTCTCGCTGCACGACCCCGATGCCGATGTCTCGCTCGACTTCGCCGGCATCGCCCCCGAGCGGCTGCATGTCTCCGCCCGCACCGCAGCGGTGGTGTCGCGGCTCGAGGGCACGGCGCTGCGGCTGATCGGGGCCGAGGGCGTGGCCGTGAATGCCGACGTCTTCGCCGCCATCGGTGGCAGCGTGGCGATGAGCACGACAGCCCTCGGAGCCGCCGTCAGTCTTGGAGAGTCGGCGGCGGCCTCGATCACCGCCGCCCGCGGCAACATTGCGATCGACGGGGCGGGCCTTGTGATCGGAGAGCTGGCCACGACGCCCTTCACGATCGCTGGCGGCGGCCTCGACAACGACGCGATCGCGACCAGCGTGCCGGCTGGCCGGGCGCTCATCCGCAGCACGTTGCTCGGGCCCGGGGGCGACTACTCCGGCATGCACCTCACCGGCCGCGACCTCTCGGGGGTTGACCTTTCCGGAGCGAATCTGACAAACGCAACGCTTGCTGGAGCAGACCTCAGCGGGGCCAACCTGACCGGGGCCACCCTGGTGGGCGTCGATCTCACGGGAGCTGATTTCACCGCCGCGCGGCTGATCGACGCGGTGTTTGCGGGCATCACGGGCGAACCGGCTGCCCTGCCTGCCGGCTGGAAGGCGTCGCGGGGAACACTGGTCTTTGAGGGAATCGACGTTCCCAAGGGACAGACCGTGTTTCTCAGCGCCACCCGTCTGGCCAACGATCAGCTGGTGAAGTCGGGCGAGGGCACGCTCGTGGTCACTCGGGCAAGCAGTCATGCTGGCGGCACGCATGTCGAGGCGGGCACACTCTACATCCGCCACATTGCAGGCCTCGGCAGTGGCCCCGTGTCTGTCGCCTCAGGAGCAACCGTTGTGCTCGATGTTGGCTTCGCCACCGTCGGCATGGGGAAGCTGACGCTGGCCACAGGCGCGACGCTCACCCAGATCACCCCCAACGGCCAGACCAGCTCCGAGGCCGCCTTCACCCTCACCAGCGACGGCGAGTGGCTGCGGCTCTTCAACGATGGTGTCCAGCTGCTCTCGACCTCATTCGCCCAGTGGAACCGCAACGTCGACTGGCAGTTCCCCGTCACAGCCGACTTCAATAGCGATGGCCTGCCGGACGTCGCCGCGATGACTCCCAGCGGCGTGTGGTGGGCTGCCATCAACCAGGGAGACGGCACCGGCCGCAATGTGCGAATGACCCGCTGGAGCGGATCGGCGGGCTGGACTGACATCGTCAGCGGCGACTTCAATGGCGACGGCCGTGGCGACATCGCCGGCCGCACCTCCACGGGAGGCTGGTGGGTCGCTCAATCTCGCCCGATCCTCATCGGCTTCACCAACAGCCTGTTTGCCCAGTGGAGCACGGGCACGACCTGGAGCGATGTTGTTGCCGGCGACTTCAACGCCGATGGCCGCACCGACATCGCCGGGCGGGCGGCCAATGGTGCCTGGTGGGCAGCCGTGGCAACGGCCAGCGGCCTGGCGGTCAACACCCGCATGGGCCGCTGGGTGGGTGATGCGTTTGTGGACGTGGCCGTGGGGGATGTGGATGGTGACGGCCGCAGCGACATCATCGGTCGGGCGACCGACGGCACCTGGTGGGCTGAAGTCTCGAGTGCTGCAGGAACCGGCTTCACCTCACAGCTAATGACACGCTGGAGCCCGTCGATCAGCTGGCGGGATGTGCGGTTTGGCGACATTGATGGCAACGGCCGCACCGATGTGGTGGGCCGCACGCCCGGTGGTCAGTGGTGGGCCGCCTACGCACGCGACACCTCGGTGGGCTACGACTCGGTTCCACTGGGAGTCTGGAGCCCAGGGATCGACTGGAAGAGCGTGGTGCTAGGCGATTTCAACTTCGACGGTCGGCTCGACATCGCCGGGCTGGCCCCAGCGTCGAGTGATTCTGATGCGGGAACCTGGTGGGCCGGTCTGACGCGAGCCTCAGGCATCGACAACGAGGTCTGGGGGCGTTTTGGGCTGGCCGATGGTGTCGGCCTCAGGGCCACGCTCAGCACGACCACTCGCTGACGTCGGCAGTCAAATCCCTGGCTGGCCGGGCCGGCGGCGGTTCGCGGCGGTACGATGGGCCAGGTGAGGCGGGCCACGCGGCCC
>JAQBZA010000424.1 GCA_027622795.1 Planctomycetota bacterium
CGACGTGGCACGGGCAACCCCGAGCCACATGACCGTCCAATGATCCAGCACACGAAACCCGGCCGCATTTTTTCCCGCAGCCAGCGACTTGGTACCATTCCGTCATGCCCCGCAAAGTAATCATCGACTGCGACCCGGGAATTGACGACGCCGTGGCCCTCACCATGGCCCTCTTCGACCCCCGCCTCGAAGTGCTGGCCGTGACAGCCTGCGGCGGCAACGTGCCAGCCGACCAGGCGACAGGCAATCTCCAGTCTCTCGTGAAGCTGCTCGATCCCCCGCGACTGCCTCGGATTGGCGTGGCTGCCGCCGACGGGCTCCTGCCCGCCCGGCCCTTCAGTCTTCATGGTAGCGATGGTCTCGGCGGGCTGAATCTGCCGCATGCCAATCTGCATGGTGCCCATAGCGCCGAGAAGGTTATCTGGGAGACGCTGCGGGCCCATCCGCGGGAGGTCACAATCATCGCCCTTGGGCCGCTCTCCAACCTCTCGCGGGCGCTGACTCGCGACCCAGCCGTGGCAGAATTGATCCATAGGTTGGTGGTCGGTGGCGGCACCATCCACGGAAACGGGAACGCCTCAGCCGTCGCCGACTTCAATTTCTTCTGCGATCCCCACGCCGCCCGCCATGTTATTCTGGAACCCGTCGCCAAGACGCTCGTGCCGCTTGAGACCAGCGGTCAAGTAATTTTTGGCTTTGACATCCTCGACGAACTTCCCGATGAGTCGTCGCGTGCTGGGATGATCCTCCGGCGGATGCTGCCCCACCTATTTCGTGCCCACCGACAGATTCTCGGGAGCGAGGGAATCGTGATGCACGACGTGGTCACGCTCGTAGCGGCACTGAATCCTGAACTGTTCGAGCGGACGAGCGTCGTAGCCGACGTCGAGACCACAGGAGACCTCACCACTGGCATGCTGGTAATCGATCGTCGGCAGACCAAGACGGCGCGGCCCAATGCTGATCTGCTTGTGGGCTGTGATGCTGCGGCCGTTGCCGACTGTGTGCTTCGCAGTCTCGTCTCTGCCGGTGCCGCGACAGAGTAAGGAAATTCCTCTACTCAAACTGCTCACGACTGGCGACAGGCATCGAGAGTTCGATCATTTCCCGGTCGCGGAAGACGCCCAGCGTCACGGTGCGCTCGGTGGGCGTCATGCTCACCATGCTCACGAGATGGTCGTCATCTTCGATCGCCGCCCCGTCGAACTCCACGATCACATCGTTGGGCTGCACTCCGGCGACGTCGGCCGGGGAGCCCTTGGTGACCGCCGACACGCGGGCCCCGACTGGACGTACCAGGCCGAGTCGCCGGGCGGCATCGTGGGTGAACACGCTGTCGAGGGTGACCCCGAGGTAGGCCCGCGAAACGGTGCCGGTGCGTACGAGTTGGTCAGTTACAAACATCACCATCGATATCGGGATCGCAAATCCGATCCCTTCGCTGCCGCCGGAGTTGCTGGCGATCGCTGTATTCAAGCCGACCACCTCGCCCCGAAGACTGACTAGCGGCCCGCCACTATTGCCGGGATTGATCGCGGCATCGGTCTGGATGAAGTCCTGATACTTCACGCTCCCTTCGCCGAGATCGAGGTCCCGACGACCCTTGGCCGACACGATGCCGAGTGTGACGGAGTGGGCCAGCCCGAACGGGCTGCCGATCGCCAACACCGTATCGCCGATCTGCACCGCATCCCGCTTCGCCAGCCGGGCCGTCTCCACGTCGTCGGCATCGATCTCCATCACGCCGATGTCGGTGCCGGCGTCGGACCAGAGCCGCGTGGGCCGCAGTTCGCGGCCGTCATCGAGGCGGATCGTGATGTTGCCCAAATCGGCCCGATGGATCACATGGCGATTGGTGATCACGACGGTGCGGCCGGCGACCTCGGTGATCACGCCCGAGCCGGCCTCCTCTTCACTGGCCTTGCCGTTGCGGGGTCGCAGCAGCGGCTTCTTGGCGTCGATGTGGACGACCGTCGGCCGTAGCAACTGCGTGAGCCGCCGTAGTTGGGCCGCCTGCCGCTCAAGATAGTCGGCATCGCGGGTGACTTGCTCGTAGAGCTTCTCCCGCTCGGCCTCGGTGAGTCTGTCCGGTCGCAGCGGATCGACCCGCTGCTCAACCGAACCCAGTGGCTTGATTGGGGCCAGCCTCACAGGCGGCTCATCGGCCACTGCAAGACCGGTGCAGAGGACGATCGAGACCCCAACGGGGATGGCGAGACTGTTCCGAGTCGGGGGCTGAATCATGGACGATCTCCGCGTCCTCCTCATCATACCCGACACCGATCAGGAGATGTCGATCTCCATTTCCCCCGGGATTTCCTCCGGCTCTTCCAGCCGGCCACCCATCCCGCCAGATCGCTCCAGATCCCGCTGGCATGAGATGCACATCGTGGCATACGGAAGGGCGTTGAGCCGTGCCATGGGGATTTTGCAGTTGCAGACCTCGCAGAGCCCGTACACGCCAGCCTTCATCCGCGCGAGAGCGTTTTCGATTGAGGCGAGTTCACGGCTCTCTACTTCGGCCAACTGGGAACTGATTTCATCCTGAGCGGTGTCGTAGGCGGCATCGATTACGTCGCCGGGGGATTCGCTCCGCAGTTCCTTGAGCAACGAGAGGTCACCCGCCAGAGCGCTGCGCAGGGCATCGCGGCGGCGGATCAGGATCGCCCGAAGGTTTAAAAGTGCATCTTTGCGTGCCATGGTGTCTGCTCCGCGTCGCCCCGGGGCGGCCTTGGCAGGGGCCGAAACAAGGCGGGTCGCAACAAATAGTACGCCCCTCGTTCGAAAGAGTTCGCTCGAAAAAAATCGGCAGAAAATCCCGGGGAAATCCATGAAAATGGATTTTGACAGTTGGGGGAGGGGAGGCGAAGTCTGCGGCCCCCCGAGTCAAATGGCGTGGCCCGGCGAGGGCTGGCGGGGAAAGCCTCGGCTTCGGGGCTGGCCGTGCCCCATCGCCGGACGTTCGTTTCGGCCCTCCAGGCCTCCACTCACTCGATGCCGGCTGCGCTTTCGCCATCCTTGGCTGCGCTTGCCGCCAACGCCGGATCCCTGGGCACGACCAGCCCCTCGCGGGTGAGCGCAGGGCCGATCTCGGCAATTTCGTCGGTTCTGTAGCTGCTTGGCTATGGCTGGGGGCGGGTGATGGGGATTTGGACTTCGGAGGATTTG
>JAQBZA010000425.1 GCA_027622795.1 Planctomycetota bacterium
CGCGATTGCGACATTGTGGTCGGCGGCACGCGACAGTGGTTGGGTTGTGGAATCGACGTCGCGAGCCGTCAGTTCAATGGCCAGCCTCTTAGCCGGTCAATACGACGGTATCTTGGGGGTGGCCCGTCTTCGTGATCTCGAGAAGGCGTTTACGAGGCTGCCGGCATTTGTCCTTCCCGTGGCTGCAGTCCCCTTTGAAGAGGTTTCCGGGCGATTCGATTCATGCGACGCGGCCGCCGCTGCACAGACACTCGACCCAGAGTGGACCCTTGGCTTGCTGGGCTTGGCTGGCGGTGCCGCTGCCCCTGTCGGTGACTACCTCCCGCTTCTCCGCGAAGCAGCAGAGATGTTCGCTCCTCCGGCGTTGCAGTCGCTGGGGGGGCGGTTGGGTTTTCCCGATTCCCTCGCCTCGGTGGAGAATCTCGCTGGCGAGGGGCTGCCGCCGTTGGACGCCACCGGCACCTTGGCAGTTGACTTTCTTAGTCGTGGCGGGAAGTTCCTGCGACCGTTCATTACTTTGGCAGCCTTCGATGCGGTTGTCGCCGACCGTGAAGAAGCATGTGACTCACCGGATGGCGAGGTTCCTGCCCCGCGTGATTCTGTGAAGGCGGCTGCTGTTGCCATCGAAGTGTTTCACAAGGCGTCTCTCGTTCACGATGACATCGAAGACGACGATGAAATGCGGTATGGAAGGCCCACGCTCCATCGCGAGAAGGGCGTTTCCTGCGCGATCAACGTCGGTGATTATCTGGTCGGTCTTGGGTATCAGATCATTTCCCTCTTGCCGGATGTCGAACCGGTAGTCCAGAGGGATATTGTCGCCATGTTGGCTGACGCCCATGTGCGACTCGCCAAGGGCCAAGGCGCCGAGTTGTGGTGGCGGGATGCGACCAATAAACGACTTACGCCCGAGGAATCACTGGAAATCTATGGCCTGAAGACGTCGCCCGCGTTCGAGTCTGCCGTCGCGATGGGGGTTCGGTTGGCGGGAGTCGAGCCTGAGAAAGTTGGTGCCATTCGTCGTTATGCGTTTCACGTTGGCACCGCGTTTCAGATTTTGAATGACCTCAAGGACTGGAGCGGTGATCTTGAGAACGATCGCCGCGCCGCCGGCGACCTGCTTGGTGGGCGGCCAACGTTGATGTGGGCCCTCGCTCTGGAGCGACTCACAGATGCTGAGGCGGCATTGCTCGGGAACGTGGCCATGCATGCGAGCGCGGTCGGTTCCTCATCCGCTGATGTTGGAGCGGCGATTGCAACGGCACGAAGCCTGTTTCTGTCAGCCGACGTCTTTGCAAGAGCTTCGGCGATCGTCGATCGAGAAAGAGCGGCGGCGCTGGCCGCCGCCGCCACCTGTCGCTCCTCGAGGCTCCGTGAAGTCCTCGAATTTCTGCTCGATCTGGCGGTGCCCGACACGGCGGCGTGGAGCATGGCGGGCTAATCGTGGGTGGAAGCGAACTATCGGTGCGCCGCGCAGTTGATCTGCTGCAAATATTCCATCCGGCAGAGGATACTTTCGCAGTCACGCGAGCCGTCGAGGCGGAGACGGTGCCCGAGCCGTACCGGCACTTGCTCGCTCACCACAGTCACATGACAGTGGCAATGGAGCGACATCATGGTGGTCCGGTGTCACTGCGAGTCGTGCAGGTAGCCGATCAGTCCGGTCACGGTGGGGGATATGCCCGGGAAATTCTTCTCATCCGTGGCGATGGAACAGTTGTTCAATACGGTATCGTGCGACTTGATTTGGCAATCGTCGATGCCCCAACCGAGGCCCTGATTCGTGCGGGACGTGTTCCCCTTGGTCGCGTGTTGATCGAGGCTGGCATTCACAGGGAAGTACACGATGTGAGCCTGCTGGAGGTTCGATCGGGTCCTGCCCTGTGCCGGCTCTTCGGTTCCGAATCGTGTCAGCCCACATTTGGTCGCGTTGCCACCATGTCGCTTTCCGGGCGGCCAGCAATGGAATTGCTCGAAGTGGCCTGCCCGCCGCGAGACTGATCTGCTCCGCAAAAAATTTTTGGCCCCCAGTTGGGGCGACTTGCCGAAAGTCTTGCGTTGACGGCGTTTGCGGCGATTGGATCGATATTGACTCAGTGCGCAAGATGGCGGTAGAGTTCGGTGTCTGGCAAGGATGGCAAGCAAGGAGGCTGGTTCAGGAGAGAGTCTGAGCCGTTTATGGAACGGGATTCCTTCTCTGGCTTTCGCTGCTTCTGTCCCCCGGGCGCACTTCGTCGAAATGGAGAGCGACGACAGGCGTTGAGGCCGGCTGGGTGACTGGCGGTTTCAATGCCTGCGGATGGCAACAGGAGGCCTTAGGTGTTCGGGGCTGAATCGTGGATGAGGATGCCTTGGATTCCGTATTCGACTAGCTGTGCCACGGCTAGGGAGAGGTGAGAGCACATGCAAAAGACCGTGTATACGACTGGTGAAGCGGCGAAGATCTGCAAGGTGAGCCAGCAGACAATCATCCGCTGTTTTGATTCGGGGCAGTTGAAGGGGTTTCGCGTGCCGGGCAGCCGGTTCCGTCGCATCCCCCGGGATCAGCTGTTCTTGTTCATGCGTGACAACGGCATCCCGACCGATGCCCTCGAGAGCGGTCGGCGGAAGGTTCTTGTTGTCGATGACGACCAGGATCTCGTCGAACTGATCACCGACGTGCTGGAGCGAGACGGCCGCTTCGAGACGCGCAGCGTCAACAACGGCTTCGATGCCGGCATGCTGGTGAAGGACTATCGTCCCGATCTCATCGTGCTCGACGTCATGCTGCCCGATATCAATGGCAAGGAAGTCTGCCAGCGGGTTCGCAGTGATTCCACGATGGATGAGGTGAAGATCATCTGCATCTCGGGCATGTGCGAACCGGACAAGATCGAGGATCTCAAGGCGTCGGGTGCCAACGAGTTTCTGCAGAAGCCATTCGAGGCCGAAGTGCTCGTCGATCGCATCTGCGGCCTGCTCGACATGGAGTCGGTGGCTGCCGGTTCTTGATGATCGCACCGTCTGGAGCTTGGCTGCTGCTCGACCGCGACAGCCGACCTCCCGTTGCATTGCCGGTCCCTCGTCAGGCCTGCCTGGGCCTGACGAGGGCCGTGCTGTATCAGGGGGCGGGCTGGCAGCATGGCGGTGTGGCTGCCGGCGCGGCCTGGCAGGCGGCGTGGGG
>JAQBZA010000426.1 GCA_027622795.1 Planctomycetota bacterium
GGGGGTCCCGCAGGATCACACTCCCGCCGATGGGGCCGGCACGGCCGTAATCAACAGTAATCGAAAGCCGCCTCGCCCCGCCCATCGGAATCTCACCAATCGGAATACCAGCCCCATCGACGATTGGCCCATCGTCGACCGACCCGCGAAAGACTTCAGTATCATCAACGGCGATCACGACCAACGCTCCACTCCCGCTGGCCTCCGCCGGAGCGATCATGGTCGCGAACGTAAGGCTTCCCGGCGGGACCCGCCAGACGGCGACCGTGCGGGGGCGAATCACCAAATCCTTACCAGGCGACCCGTCATCAGCGACGACCACCCGTGGCTGAAATGCAGATACCAAACCATCAACCTTGGCAAGACCACCAAAAAATGGCTCCACAGTAAGCCGCTCCGTGGTGAGTTCGGCAAGGCGGGCCATCCGTCCAGCCGCATAGTCAACACACCGGAGCGATGGTGCCGGAAACGTGACCGCCCCATTGATGACAAGGCCCTCCGGAGACCACTCAACCCGGGTTGCCGGCAGTTGCCCCCCCGCTACCGTGACAAGAATCCCACCAGGAACCGTCGGTTCCCGAAGATATCGTAGACCAGCAACGCGATCCCGCTTGACCGAAATGGCGTCGCCGTCGAGCCGGATCCTCACCGCGTCGCTGGTGATCCCGACGATCGCGCACGGCACACACTGCATGCCGTCTCGCTTGGTGACAACGACCACGTCAGAATCCATTTCATCAGGCAGCGAATCTCGCCAGCCCGGTGCTGTGTCGCCTTGCTCACGTCTGGTGCGGTTCCATTCGATTACCTCAACGCCGGTCACCGGCATCGTCAGAACACCCTCCGGAACTGTGAGGCTGACCACATCACCTTCCCACTCGACATCCGTTCCAGTGAGCCGCGCACCGTCCGTGCCGAAGATGGTTATCTCACCGTCGGCATCAGGCTCACTCCGAATGCATTCAACCCTGCGCACGGACTCCACTCCAAGCGTCCGAACGCCTGACTCGGTAGCCACCCGGATCTGTGTCGGTTCGATTCCCTCCAGCACACCTGTCACTTTCTCACCGTCACTCGTGGCGACAACAACGGCCACGTCATCCCTTGCGATGGCTTGCCCGATCGTAGACACACTGATGAGCGTGCTAACCATGATTCGCAGCAGCAATGACAACGGTGGCTGCATCAATAGGGCTCCACTAGCGAGGCTCGCCACCAGCCGCGAGTCGCTTGAAGTACTGTTCGATTGCCTCCCGATAATGTGGAGGAAATTCGCGGCCGATCTGCTGCAGCGCTTCTTCACGCTGGTGCGGAGGTAGATTTCCCCAGCCCTCACCGTCTCCGAGGTCACGATTTTGCACCTCGCCGGCGCCCTTGCCGCCCGCGATACGGCTGTCGTCCATCGGTGTGCCGTTGCCACCGCTCCCCGATCCACCCGCACCGCTCGAGGCCTGGCTCTGCTGTTGTTGCTGTTCAATCTTTTCAATCAGCTTGTCGAGCGAGGCAATCACGCCATCCTGCACATTTCTGGTCCGCGGCCCCGCATGCCCGAGGTCGAGTCGGCGAGTGATATCGCGCATGCGGCGGGCAATGTGGTCAAGAGAATCCTCTTCGAGCGACATGATGTCAGCCCGCATCAGACGGGCGGTTCGCTCATACCGCACTGGGATGTCCTCAGCTCGTTCCAGCAGTCGGTCGAGCAGATCAATCGCCGTGTCGGCATGGAGGAGCCAGAAGTGGCAGGCAGCTTGATGAAACAATAACGCAGCCGGATCAACAGCCCGCTCCACGCCCAGCCCATCGAGCATTCGCAACCCCTCGTCGAACTGATCATGGCGGACCAAATGCCGCCCGAGCCACAGCCGAACCGTGTCGCGCTGAAAAGTTGCCTGGGGATCGTCATCGACAGCCTCTTCCAAAAAAAGCCATTCGGCGATCACCGCAGGCGACTCGGTGGGCCGGAGAGCAAGGTCTCGAATCGGCCTGCATCGTGGATCAATCACTGCAAACGTGTCGATAACGGCGTCGAGGACATCGCCGAGTTCGACCACTGGTGCATTCCAGGCGGCGAGCGCCCTGTCCTGCGTCACGGGATCAGACGACTGGGCCATCACCCAGTCACGCATCTGCTGACGGACGTCGGCCAGCTTTGGAATCATCCACGATGCCTGACGGGACAGGTCTGCATCGGCATCAATCACGCCGGTATTGTCAGCCACCGGAGCCGCGATCACATCGGCGTTATGCACGATGATTGAGAATGCGATCGCTGATACGGCCCACCACAGTCGACCTTTTCGTGTTGCATGTTGGGCATCCATCGATCGCGCTCCAGAACACGGAAAAATTTCCGCCGACGACCTCATCATACCCGCGAGAGGCTCATTCGGCACGTCGAATCCCGGTCACTCGGTACGGCCCGAAACAATGTCGTGCGCAGCCTGCTGAATCGACCGTTGCCGCTCGGCTAGTCGCTCCAAGGCTTCCATCAATTCCGGCTCATCGGCTCGCTCCACCCCCTCGTCGAGAAGTTGGGAAAACCGCTGCGTGCGGGTGTTGACTCGCATCTGGAGGGAGCGAATCATCTTCAATTCGGCAAGCTTGTCTACAAGTGGCTGTTCCCCCGGTTCGGCCGGTCGACCGCCTGCCGGATTCTGCTGCTGCTCCTGCTGCTCGCGCTGGGCCTGCTCCAAAGCTGCCAACAACTCCTCCAGCCCGTTGACGATGTCCTCAAGGACACCTCGGGTGGTGCGGCCGACATCACCACGAGACAGCCATGCCGCAGCCTGCTGGGAGTCATCCCGTATTTGCTCCAGCGCCTGGGGAATCGCCACCGCAGATCCGTCATCGCGAACAAGTGTCAGAGCCTTTACTGCCTCACCCGTGATCTTCGTCTGTTCACGTCCGAGTCGCGCTGCCTCCAACTGCCGTTCTCGACCTGCCTGATCACCGTCGGCGAGTTTCTCAGCTGCCGAGTACACCCCTCGTTGCGCCCGTAGCATCGACCGAATGCGAGTCTCCAACTGCACGAGAAGTCGCTCCACCTCCTCCTCCCGCATCTGCCGCAGAATTTCCTCCAGTTCAGCCCGCGCGGTCTCCAACTCCTCCAGAGCTTTCTGTTGTTCACTACGGGCATCGCGGCGATTGGCATC
>JAQBZA010000427.1 GCA_027622795.1 Planctomycetota bacterium
GGCCTGCTGGCCGGTTTGCTGCCAGGTCGATTGCAGCCCCGGTGATGGATGAATGACGAACGCCTCGACCTCACAGACCTCACCGAGATGCTCGAGACAGATGAGCTGGGGCAGGGAAAGTGCTTCGAGGCCGGCAACAAGGAGCCGCTCGTGGTTTGGCTGATTAGCGACGCTCTGGCGAAGCGGCGGGGGCAGGTAATCCCTCCCCAGGCGATCCCGCACTGCCCGCCAGACGTGAAACTGCCATGTGTCGGTGTCACGCAGCGGCGCGGCCATCGCGACCCCGTCCCGCTGTTCGTCATTGGCCGTCGGAGCGAGCACCGGGTTGTTCAACTCCCATTCGTGGATCATCCCAGGGCGGCGAACGTGATACTCATCAAACAGCCCTGCGATTCGGCGGGCGGTCAGCAACGGTTCCTTGGCAACATCAAACGGGATGCCGAGCCCGGCCGACTGTGACCCGCTGATCACGTCCAGCACTCCGAACGTGAGCCGGTCGAATGCCCACGGATCGAGCCTGGTCGCTGTCCGCGGTGGCTGGAGCAGCGACATGATCGTGCCGGGGAATGAGATATCCACGTTGGCCACGATGCCATCGCCGAGGCTCCGCCCATCCTTCTGCTGCGCCCCGAGCTCCTTGGCCAGTTCGGCGGCCAGCCAGGCCTTGGCCCCCGCATGCGGTACCACGATCCGCTGCTTCGCAAAGAGATCGACAGTGGGCCGGGAGAGAAAGTCGGCGGCCGGTTTCACGACCTCCGCAAGACTCCGGATGAAGTGGATTGCAAAAGACATAGAAAGAACCTGATGAAAGACCGTTTGCGAACCGGCTCACCATACCCTACGGCCGCCGCTTCGTGGCGCTTCCGCACCGGCAGCGCCGGCGACGCAGCGGCGTAGAGAGGGTATGTGGCCCGCTCTGAAAACCCGCCTGCTGCCCGATCCCGAAACCGTCACCACCCTCGATGTCGAGGATGCCCGAGACATCGTGCTCCGCAGCGACGACACGCTTTTTTTCTTCGAACTCACAAAAATTTCCGAGGCGGTCGCGAGCATCCTCGTCCGCTACGGCGACGATCTCTGGCTGGGGAAACTCGCAAGCCTCACGCCGGGCGTTTCTCGGTGGCGTGCAGCGACTCTCGGCCGCCGCAGCCGGCGTGCTGCTCTCGAGTCTGCAGGTCCACCTCGTTGCCGACCCCCGATGCCTGTGAGCAGGACGGCTAC
Source organism: Planctomycetota bacterium (assembly GCA_027622795.1). Classification (GTDB taxonomy): domain Bacteria; phylum Planctomycetota; class Planctomycetia; order Pirellulales; family UBA1268; genus CACORA01. Next base: position 1,222 of record JAQBZA010000427.1, read on the forward strand.
GCCCGCTGCACCGAGAGAACATCGGCCGAGCCACCAAACTGGGCCATGACGATCTGCTTTGCCTGCCCGGCCGAGTTGGCGTTGACGGTGACATACGAGATGGCGCCATTCACACGAATCTTCACAGAATAGGGAGTCATTGAAAGGAACCTTTACCAGGGTGCGACGCGGCACTCGGCTGATGCTGAGATTCCTCCGCGCCGTTGGAATGTTGTACGAGGGAGTCCTGTATCGCGCTTCCTCGGCGGACGGAGGCGGCGATGGGGTAACTTTCTGGGATACGCTGGGGAAGAGCCGAAGCGCCGGGACGCGTGCGACGCAGTGTCGTGTGGTCAGCGGCGATGCGCCACGCCAGGAGCTTTTTTATGTTCACAAGTATGTTCGCCGGATGGATGCCCAAAAACCAAACCGCCCTCATCCTCGCCCCGCTCGTGGCGGGCCTTCTTTGTGTCGCCTCGGGGCAGGCCCCCGCCCAGCCGCGCGACGTCGTCGCCATTGCCCACACCTATGAGGTGCGGATCCGGCTCGATGGCCGGGTGAGTACCGTGCGGGTGCAGGCCAACGATGGTGGTCATGCCAAGAAACTGGTGAAGGCCCAGTATGGCGACAAGGTGACCGTGCTCAGTGCGAAACGGGTCGATTGAGCGAGCATGAAACTCGCTACAGGTATTTCACCAGCAGCATGCCGGCGACGATCATCGCCGCCCCCAACGCGCGGCCGGCGGTGAGCGGCTGCTCGGGCACGCCCATCGCTCCGAAGTGGTCGAGCCCCAGCGAGCAGACCACCTGGCCGGCCACCACTGCGGCAATGAAGGCCGCCGCCCCGAGCCGCGGTGTGAGCACCGCCCCCGCCAGTACGATCGACGCCCCCAGCGGCCCGCCGATCCAGTTCCACCACGGCGCCGCCCGCATGGCCGTGGCGGCAGGGAAGGGGGGGCGGATCGCGAGCATCGCCACCGCCGCCATCAGCATCGTGCCGCAGATCGAGAAGAAGGCGGCATAGCGGGCGTCGCCGAGATTGGTGCGGAGCGAGCCGTTGGCCGCCGCCTGCAGCGCGATTGCGGCCCCGGCCGCAGCAGCGAGCATGATCCAGATAAAGGGCATGTGTGCCTTTCCAAAATGAAGGGAGAGCGGGAGGCGATCAGAACGTGTCGAGAGCGGTCTTCACGATCAGCCCGGCAACGACGACGATAAACACGAGGCGAATCAGCCGAGAGCCGTGCCGTAGCGCCAGCCTCGTGCCCAGATGGCTCCCCATGATATTGGCTACCGCCAAGGGAAGCACCAATGGCCACCAGACATTGCCGGTAGCCGCAAAGATCGCCAGCGAGGCGAGATTGGTGGTCATGTTGAGCACCTTCGCGCTGGCCACCGCGTGGAGAAAATCAAAGCCGAGCAGCCGCACCAGCAGGAAGATGAAGAAGCTGCCCGTGCCGGGGCCAAAGAAGCCGTCGTAAAAGCCGAGCCCACCGGCGATCAGTGAGGCGATCATTGCCTCGGCCCGTGGGCTGTGCCGCGGCGCGTGCACCTGGCCGATGTCGCGGCTCACGATCGTGTAGACGAGCACGACCGCCAGCATCACGGGCACCAGTCGCCGCAGCCACTCCGGCGACACGAGCGTGACGCACCACGCCCCGAGCAGGCCGCCGCATGTGGCCGCGGCGATTGCCGGCACGAGCGTTGGCCAGGGGAGCTTCACGTGGCGGGCGAAGGAGCCCGCCGACCAGGCCGTGCCCCACACCATCGCCCCCTTGTTGGTGCCGAAGAGCGCGGCGGGCGGGGCCGATGGAAAGATCGCGAACAGGATCGGCAGCGAGACGAGCCCCCCTCCGCCGGCAATGGCATTCACGAACCCCGCCAGCAGCGAGCCGAGCGTGGCGGCGGCGATTTCGAAGGGGGGCATACGGGTGTGCGGGGGGGTGGT
>JAQBZA010000428.1 GCA_027622795.1 Planctomycetota bacterium
TCGCTTCGCCATCCTGGCTGCGCTCGGTTTCCTACGCCGGCTCTGTGGCACGGGCAACCCCTCGCTGAAGCGCTATCCGCTGCCCGCCTGGAGGGCGGGCTTACGAGAGCGAACGGACGTTCGCTAAGAAACCCGAGGGCAGGATGCCGAGGGTTTCGTGAAGCATCTAGCTAGCCGTCGGCTTTCAGCCGTTTATACGCCTCGACAGCCATGCGGTCGCAGGCTTCGTTTTCCGGGTGGCCGGTGTGGCCGGCGACGTGGCTGAAGCGGATCGTGTGGGCGGCAGCGAGGCGGTCGAGCTCCCGCCAGAGGTCTTCGTTTTTCACGGGCACGAGACGGCCCTTCTCCTTCCGCTTCCAGCCCTGCTGCTTCCACTTTGGCAGCCACTCGGAGAGGCCGGTGCCCACGTAGACGCTGTCGGTGACGAGTTCCACGACCGTCGGCCGCTTGAGCTGCGTGAGTCCACGGACCACCGCCGTGAGCTCCATGCGGTTGTTGGTGGTGTCCCGCTCCGCACCGGCGTCGCGTGTCTCCTTGCCGCTGCCGGGGTGACGGAGAATGAAGGCCCAGCCGCCCGGGCCGGGATTGCCGCTACAGGCGCCGTCAGTAAACAGGATCACCTCGCCTGAGGCCGGAGGGGAATCGCGGTTGTCCAGCGTGTCCATACAAAAAGAGTCCTTGGGGAACGGCCGACGGTTGGTGGCCCGATGGTCAGGCCGCCTCTTCGGGCAGGCCGGAGGCGTAGGCGGCCTCGGCGTCCGCGTCGTCGGCCTGAGGATGCTCAAGCGGCAGATGGACGATGAAGGTGCTGCCCCGGCCGAGCTGGCTTTCCAGCTCGATATCACCGCCGAGCAGTCGGCACAGCTCCCGCACGATCGACAGGCCGAGGCCGGTGCCCGAGTATTCACGGGTCATCGCGTCATCACCGGCCTGAAACGTGCGGCCCTGGCGAAACTTTTCAAAGATCGTCTGCTGATCCTCGTCGGCGATGCCCACGCCGGTGTCGGCCACCGCCAGACGAATCCACGGCCCATCGTCGGATGCCTGTTCGTCGAGTGTGCCGCGAATGTCGATACGGCCCCCTTCGGGAGTGAACTTCACGGCGTTGGAAAGCAGGTTGGCAAGGATCTGCTGCACCTTCGGCTGATCCTGCACCACGGCATCGAGGCCGCTGCCGATCTCGAAGGTGAGCTCGATCCGTTTCTTCTCCGCCAGCGGCCGCACCATGTCGCACTGGGCCGACACGACCGACTCGAGCCGAAACGCGGAGGGCCGCACCTCCATCTTGCCGGCCTCGATCTTCGCCAGATCAAGAATGTCGTTGATCATGTCGAGGAGCATTCGGCCGGAGGTGCGGATGTTGGTGACATATCGCTTCTGCTTGTCGTTAAGCGACTGGATCGACCCAAGCACGTCGGAAAAGCCGATGATGCTGTTGAGGGGCGTCCGCAGTTCGTGGCTCATCGTGGCGAGAAAATCACTCTTCAGCCGATTCATTTCATAGAGGTGCATGTTGGCATGCGCCAGCTCGTCGACCTTTTCATCGAGCGTATCGTTGGCCTTGCGGAGCTCTTCCTGGGAATCGACGAGGCCACGGAGCATGCGGTTAAAGGCCACGCCGAGCTCCTCGAACTCGTCGGCCGTGTGGATCTCGGCACGAGCCTGCACGTTGCCGCGGCGGACCTCGTCGCTTACCTCGCGGAGGTGGTCGAGTGGCTTCACGATCACGTAGCGGACGATCGCATAGGCGGCGAGCATCGCCAGGAAGACGGTCATGATCGCGGTGGCGAGGAGGATGGCGCGGTTCCAGTTGATCGCCTTTTGGGTCGTCGAGTCGGGCATCACCACCTTGACGACCGCCATCAGGTCGCCCTCAGCCAGTTTCTGGCGATCGCTGTCGGCCGCGTCGGCGGCCTGCTGGGCGGTGAGCCCTTGGTACTCATGGCAGATGAGACAGCTCTGGCGGGCCCGCACCGGCTGGTAGTAGTGGTATTCGGAATTGTCGGCCGTGCGAAACTCGCGATATTCCTGAGCCGATCGCGGTGGCCCGCTGCCAGCGGCTTGGGGCTCGTCGAGGCTTGGGGGCGGACGGTTGAGAAAGTAGTCGAGCACGGCGGCATCGAGCTGCGTGTAGGCGGTCCGTTCATCGGGGGTCGCCTCGGGCTCGAGGAGCCGCCATCCGTAGGGCTGGCTTTGCAGGGTGCGGCCAAGCGTCTCGATCAGATTGGTGTACCGCTGATCGACCTCGAGTGTCTTCCAGTGGTAGTGCAGCATGACGGCATCGACGAGATGGCGGCCGGTGCTACGGGTGGTCGTGTAGACGAGTTCCTCGGTGCGGCTGCCATACCACCAGAAGCTGCCCGAGATGAGCACGAACAGGCACAGCCCGAAGAGCAGACGGCATTTCCGCTCCAGGCTCGTCTCACCGAGAATGTCTTTAAATGTGCGATAGGCCATCAGGAAATCCTGCGGCCTCAATCTTACCCGCAGCCCTCCCATGCCAGAAACATGCTTTTAGTGGACAAAGGCCATGGAAGGCTTTGTCCGTGGGCAGCTGAAAACGGTGGAGTCAATCAACGGCCGCACGACGCGGCGGCCTTCGACCCTCGAAAACCTTGGCTTTTCGAGCGGTCGAGCAAGTGGACAAAGGCCATGGAAGTCTTTGTCCACGTATAGTCAGAGCATGTCGACGGGATCGACGTCGATGATCCAGGCGAGGTTGTCGGGAGTCTGCACGGTTGCCGTGGCGCGGCGGACGAGGTCGCGGAGGGCTGCCCCCTCTGGCCCATGCACCTGCAGGTGCCAGCGAAAGCGGTCACGGAGCCGGGCAATCGGGCAGGGCGCGGGGCCGAGCACCCGGATGCCGGCTGCGTCGCCTGCCTCGCGCCGGATGCGGTCGGCCAGGTGGCTGGTCCACTCGGAGGCCGCTTCCTCGTGTTCGCTGCGGACCACGATTCGCACGACGCTGCCAAACGGCGGATAGAGCAATGCCTCGCGGACCGGCAGCTCGTTGCGGACAAACGCCTCGTAGTCGTGGGCCGCTGCGGCGCGGATCGCGGGATGGTCGGGCGTGCTCGTCTGCACGACCACGCGACCGCCAAGTGGCCCGCGGCCGCTGCGGCCCGCCACCTGCGTGAC
>JAQBZA010000429.1 GCA_027622795.1 Planctomycetota bacterium
GATCGATGTGGTCGGTCATCACAACGAGTTCACCGCTCCGCATGTCGGGCCGCAGGCCGCCAGAGGCGTTGGTGACCAGGAGCGTGGTCACGCCAAGGGCTGCCAACAACTCAACGCCGCGGGCCAGAACGTCCGCAGGAAACCCCTCGTACACATGCACCCGCCCCTGCAACAGGATCACGTCTTCGCCGGCCAGCTGCCCCCCGACAATCTTGCCGGCGTGACCGGTGGCTGAGGATTTCGGCAGCCAGCCGGTGTCAACGGCGGCCACCTCCCACCGGTCGTCGAGCCGCTCGGCCAGCCCACCGAGACCCGTGCCGAGGATGGCGGCTGTGCGGCCCCGCCGCCCTCCCTTGGCCAGCACCCGTTTCGCTGCCTCGGCTCCGCCATCCCGCATCGTGCTTTCCCTGGTCCGCGTTTCCGCCGCGGCGGCGGCCACCCTTTGCCGCGACGTGGCGAAAATCATATCTTCTCTCGCCATGACTACACGCGCTGAAAAGTTTTCCGGGCTCTCTGTCGCCCTCGTCACCCCGTTTCGTGACGGCACGGTCGATGTCCCCGCCCTGCATCGTCAGATCGCCTTCCAGGCCGAGGCTGGCACCACCGGCATCTGCCCCGTTGGCACGACCGGCGAATCGCCCACGCTCACCCATGATGAGCACGAGCGGGTGATCGCCGAAAGCATTCAGGCGTCGGCGGGCCGGCTGCTGGTGATGCCTGGCACGGGCAGCAACTCCACTGCCGAGGCCCTGCGGCTCACCAAGTATGCCGCCAAGGAGGGCGCCGATGCGGCGCTCGTGGTCGGCCCCTATTACAACCGGCCCACGCAGCAGGGCATCTTCGAACACTTCAAGGCTCTGGCCGAGGCCGTCGAAATTCCGATCTGCGTCTACAACATTCCCACGCGGACCGGTCGCAACATCGAGCCGGAAACGATCGTGCGGCTGGCGGAACTCCCTGGCATCGCGATGGTGAAGGAGGCCACCGGCTCGATGGATCAGGCCTCCCAGATCCTCGCCGCCACCGACCTCACCGTGCTCTCTGGTGATGACAGCCTCACGCTGCCGCTGTTGTCGATTGGCGGCCGCGGCGTGATCTCGGTGGTCGGCAACATCGTGCCGGCTGACATGAAGGCGCTGCTCGATGCCTTCGACGCCGGCGACCTCGCCACGGCCCGGTCGCTCCATCACAAGCTGTTCACGCTCTGCCGTGACCTGCTCGGCCTCGCCAGCAATCCGATCCCGATCAAGGCGGCGATGGCGATGCTCGGCCGCGACACCGGCGACGTGCGGCTTCCGCTGGTGCCGCTCGAGGCTCCGCTGGCCACCAAGCTCCGCGGTGTACTGGCTGCCTACGGACTCCTGTAGGGCAGGCTTCAGCCTGTCGCACAGTTCAACCCGTCGCCTGGCTTCCCGTCATCACCGCGCCGTGGCGGTCAAACCGCGTCACGATCATGTCGCAGTCGGCGGCCAGGCCGCGGCCGGTCAGCTGGGCTACCAGGTTCTCGGCGGCCGTCGCTGACTCGCAGCAGGCCATCACGGCCGGTCCCCAACTGCTCTGCGCCGCCCCGCGCACACCGCACTCGCCCACGAGCTCGATCAGGCTGCCGATCGCATCGTGAAACGAGAGCCGCGACGACTCAGGATCAAAAGGCTTTCCCGCCAGGCGGCCGTAGCGATAGAGGGCGTCGCTGAAGGCAGCGAAGCCGCCGCGGTGCGCTGCCGGCATCAGTTCGTCCGCGGCGATGCGGGCCAGCTCCGCCGAGATCTCCACCGGCACGGGTGGCAGCCGCGCGAAGGCCGCCTTCTCGGCCTCGCCATGGAGCCCCTCGGCCCTGCGGCGGATGAGCACGACGCACCGCCATGCCTCAGGCAGGGCCACCCGCGCTACCAGTGGCGAGACAGGCTCCGCCGGATCGTCAGCAAACCGCCCCGCCTCAGAAATGAGCCCGCCGCCGGCAAAGCCGTAGATGCCCACGCACGAGCGTTTGCCGCGGCCGACGGCGGCGGCCAGATGAAACGCCTCCTCCGTCGTAAATCGCTTTTCGACCTGCACTGGCTCGTCGGCGAGAAAGAGCTGCCGCATCCCGGCCGCCACGGCGAGGGCGAGCTGGGTGCCGCTCCCGAGGCCGACATGTGCCGGCGGGGCTGCCATCACATTCACTTCACAAGACACATCTCCCAGTGCCCAGGCATCGGCGCAGTGGCGGGCAAAGGCCACCGCCCGGTCAGCCAGTGGCCCCGACGCGGTCAACGCCGCTGCCGGCTTCATTCGCACCGCCACGCCGAGCCCTTCCACCATGACGCCCATGCCGCCAAACGACCGCACGGCCGGGTTGCCAAACGAGATCATCCCGAGGTGCAGGCGGCCCGGTGTGCAGACCTCGATCGTCGTGGCTGGCTCAGTGGTGTGCCGCGGGGTGTTATCCGACATAACGCTCGATCGCCTCCCAGGCCGCGCGTTCCCGACTCCCACCGGTCTTCTCCACCAGCGGCTGAAGCGCCGCCATCTGCCGGCGGATTTCCTCGGTGCCGAGCAGGTGGACTCGTGTGACGAGAATCGCCGCCTCCACCACGGCATGCTTCGCCCGGTTAAATCCTACAAACGGCCGTCCCTCGTGCAGCTTCACGACACAGGCCTCATGCCGCAGCCGCTCGTGAGTGGTATCACTCTCCTCGATCCGAAACTCATAGGCCCGACAGGCATCGTCGAGCACCCACCCGCGAACCCGATCGGCCAGCCGGCAGATGGGCGGCTCGGTGAGCGACTTGGTCACCACCCGGGCAAAGAGCAGCACATCATCGACCAGGTGAAACACGCCTTCCGGCACCGTGGCCAGATTGGTGGCGGTCTGGCTCGTCGCGAAGGGCCGCAGCGACAGCCGCTCGATCGCGGCCGTGCGGCCGGCCTCCTCGTCCACGTGCGGCCCCATCGCCGCGAGGTGCATCTGCCCCGCGGCATCGGTTGTGGTGATGATTCCTTCGATAATCATGGTGCCTTAGAATAGTCTGCTTCGGCACCCCGGAACCACGCGCCCCGTGTCCTCGCCCGCCCGCATCCACTTCGTCACCGGCAAGCTTGCCGAACACTCGCTGCGGCAGGTGCTTGAGCGGCTCGCGCCGCGAGTCGG
>JAQBZA010000430.1 GCA_027622795.1 Planctomycetota bacterium
GAGCTGCCCGAGTGCGACGGCGTGATCGCGGCGGCTGCGCCCTGCGACTTCGAGCCGGCGGCGAAGGTTGCCGGCAAGATTCCCCGGGCGGGCGACGAACTGACGCTCACCCTCCGGCCCACGCCCGACGTGATCGCGACCCTGGCCAGGGAGGCTCCGGCCGACCGCTGGTTTGTAGCCTTCGCCTTGGAGCCGGGGGCCGATCCTCGCCGGGCCTTCGAAAAGATCGAGGCCAAGCGGTGCGACCTGATCGTCGTCAACGACCTGACGGCGATGGAGGGCACCGAGACGGCCGTCAGCGTCTACGATCGCGGCCACGAGATGGTCGGCAGCCAGGCGGGCAGCAAGCAGTCGGTCGCCGCCTGGCTGATCCGGCTCGTCGAAGACCGGCTGGTGGCAGACGCCGGGGAAACTGCTGAATCGAAGCGGGCCGGTCCGCGATGTCTGCCGGCCGGCGATCCAACGAGGAGCGAATCATGATCACCGTCGCCGTGCTGGGAGCCACTGGGTACACCGCCCTGGAGGCGATCAAGATTCTGCTGCGGCATCCGGAGGCGGAGATCGTCGCCGTGACAAGCCGCCAGGAAGGTCGGCCGCCGATCTCGAGCGTTCATCCCGGCCTGGTCGGGCGGCTCGAGTTGGAACTCGAGGACCTCGAGCCGGAGGAGGTGGGGCGGCGGGCCGACTGCGTGTTCGGCTGTCTGCCGCACTGCGCCAGTGCCGAGATCCTGCCGCAGGTGCTTGCCGGCGGGGCGAAGGTCGTTGATTTCAGCGCCGACTACCGGCTCGACGATGCCGCGACGTATCTCGAGTGGTACGGTCATGATCACCCCGATGCCGGCAAGCTCGGCACCACGATCTATGGCCTCCCGGAACTCTTTCGGGAGCGGATCATCACCCAGCAACTCGTCGCCAATCCCGGCTGCTACGCCACCGCGGCGATCCTGCCGCTGGCCCCGCTGCTGAAGGCTGGGCTGGTCGAACTCTCCGACATCATCATCGACGCCAAGAGCGGCGTGAGCGGAGCGGGCCGGTCGCCCAAGTTGATGACCCACTTCCCTGAGTGCAACGAGAGCATCTCGGCCTACAACGTGGGCCGCCACCGGCATACTCCCGAGATCGAGCAGATCCTGGCTCGCCATGCTGGCAGCCGCCCGGAGGTGATCTTCACGCCTCAGCTCGTTCCGATGGACCGGGGCATCCTGGCGACGATCTACGCCCGGCCCACCAAGAGCGTCACCGAGGCCGACGTGCTCGGCCTGCTTCGCGAGGCCTACGCCGGCGAGCGGTTTGTCCGGGTGGTGGATCATCTGCCCGGCACCAAGGACACGGTCGACACCAACTTCTGCGACATGACGGCCCGGGTCGTCCGGGGGCGGATTCTCCTGATCAGCTGCCTCGACAACCTCGTCAAGGGCGCCGCCGGGGCGGCGGTTCAGAATCTCAACGTCCTCTTCGGGCTCCCCGAACACACCGGCCTCCTCTAAAAGCGGATCGAAGCTCGCCGGCGCGAGCCGGGGCGGACGGCGGGACGTGGGGCGAGAGACGCCTCCGGAAGCATCTGATTGACACCCGCTGGATGCCGGGTGAGATTGCGATCATGCCAACCGACGCGACCGCCGTCCCCCACCCGATCCCGTCGCTGCCGCGGGGCTTCCGCCTCGCGGGAGTCAAGGCTGGCATCAAGCATGACGCGAGCCGCGAGGACGTCACGCTCGTCACCAGCGACCTCCCGGCGACGGCCGCCGGCGTCTACACCACCAACCTCGTCTTCGCCGCCCCGGTCGCCTACGATCGGGCCCTGACGCCCGGCCGCGGTTTTCGCGGGATCGTGATCAACTCCGGCAATGCCAACGCCTGCACCGGGGTCCGCGGCCTCGACGACGCCCGCGGGATGGCGGCTGCGGCGGGCACGGCGCTGGGGGTGGCTGGCGAGGAGGTACTCGTCCTCTCGACGGGGATCATCGGCGAGTTTCTCCCCATGGAAAAGGTCACCGCGGGCATCGCCGCGGCGGCCAGGGAACTTGGCGGCGACGATCGTGCGGTCCTCGCGGCGGCACGCGGCATGATGACGACCGACACGCGGCCCAAGCTGACCGGGGCGGCCTTCGAGGCGGAAGGCAGCCGCTACACGCTTTTTGCCATGGCCAAGGGCGCGGCGATGATCGGGCCGAAGATGGCGACGATGCTCGCCGTGGTGCTCACGGATGCGGCCCTCGACCCAGCCGACGCTCAGCGGCTGCTGACCGAGGCGGCCGATGACTCGTTCAACTGCGTCAGCGTCGATGGCCACATGAGCACCAACGACACGGTCTTGCTCCTGGCCAACGGCGCGGCGGGCGGAAGTACGCTCCACGGGTCGGGCCTGGCGGCCTGCGGCGAGGCCTTGCGGAAGGCCTGCGGCAGTCTTGCCCGGGAGATGGCCGATGACGGGGAGGGGGCGACGCACGTCATGCGGATCGAGGTCGAGGGCTGCCGCGACCGGGAGGAAGCCCGCCGGATCGCCCGCACGATAGCCGACAGCCCGTTGGTCAAGACGGCTGTGCACGGGGCCGACCCGAACTGGGGGCGGATCGTCTCGGCGGCGGGCTACTCCGGGGTTGCCTTCGAGCCCGCCGCGGTTGAACTTCGCCTCAACGGCACGCTCCTGTTTCGTGGCGGGGCGCCCGTGCCGTTCGATGCCGATGCCGTGTCAGCGGGGATTCGGGACCGGCGTGAGACGCTGATCCAAGTGTCCGTGGGGCAGGGGCCCGGGCAAATCCGATTTTTCTCGAGCGATCTGACGGCGGATTATGTGCGGCTCAACGCCGACTACCACACCTAGAAGTCCCCGGCGGACCCCGTTCCGCCGGCCCGGAGACCACTCGGGGCGGTCGCCTTGACGCCGGCAGTGATAGACTGTTTCATCGGTGCGGCATTCGGAAACGGTCCGAACGCGAGGAGGCTCCGCCGGAGCGGCCGGGAGAGGGATAGTTCCGCGGTTTCAATCAATGGTCATTACGCCAGTCAATCGTCCGTCGCTGACGGCTACTTCCCGGGAGTCCGGGTTTTCTCCACGCCGATGGGGTCGCCTCACGCCGCTGCCGCTGTGGGCCAGCGGCGACGCCGACGACGATG
>JAQBZA010000431.1 GCA_027622795.1 Planctomycetota bacterium
CACCAGGTCCTCGGCGACGGCAATGAAGTCTGCATAGGCCCGCGGCCGCCTTTCCTTGAGCGCCGCCTGATGCCACCGCGGGCCGAATTCGCCACCGCCACGGATGTTGGCGATCACATAGACATGGCCCTGCTCCAGCCAGGCCGCTCCTGCCAGCGAGCTGTAGCCCGGCAGCAGCGGGATTTCGAAGCCGCCGTAGCCATAGAGTACGGTTGGCGATGAGCCATCGAGCGGCAGATCCCGAGGGCCGATCTGGAAGTAGGGCACCCGGGTGCCATCGCGTGAAACCGCCTCGTGCTGGCTGACCGCCAGCCCATCGGCCTGGAAGAAGGCCGGTGACTGCTTGAGCTGTTCGACCGCATTCGTGCCGGCCGTGCCGAGAGACAGCGTCGAGGGCTGCAGGGCTGTCGCCGTGATCAGGAAGACATCGTCGCTCTCGATGTCGTCGATCGGGATCACGCTGGCCGTGCCGATCTCGGGCACGCCGGAGAGCGGCTTCCGCTGCCAGCTGCCGTCGCGAAACGACAGCGAGAAGAGCCGATTTCGCACGTTGTCGAGCGTCGTCAGGAGGACGTGGTTGCGGGTGGTGGAGAAGGCGGCCAGCGACGTGCGGTCGGTCGGTTCGAAGAGGACATGAAACGTGCGGTCGCCGGCGAGGAACCGCTCGAAGTCGGTCGCCAGCAGGCTCCCGGCCTTGAACGTCGTGCCGGCCACGGTCCAGTCGCTCCGCAGTTCCAACAGCAGCCATTCGCGGTGGACGGCGGCATTGGCGTCGTCGGGCTTCTCGATCTTCACGACCGCGCCCGCGCGGCGGAGGAAGAAGTCGCTGGTGTAGAACGTCTTTTGCCGCAGAAAGAAGTCGCGTTCGAAGCCGGGGGTGAGATCGCGGTAGCCGATCACGCTCATGTCGTCGGCCTCACCCTCGAAGACGAGCGGCGCCTCCGCAAGAGGCGTCCCCCGCCGCCACTCGCGGACGGTCCGCGGATAACCGGATGTGGTGAGTGAGCCGGGCCCGAAATCGGTGGCGACGAAAAGACTGGTTTCGCTCCGCCATGCCACGCGGCTCTTCGCCTCCGGGAGCATGAAGCCATCGGACACGAAGGTCTTGGAGGCGAGGTCAAACTCCCGCACCACATCGGCATCGGCGCCACCGCGTGAAAGCGACACGAGGCAGAGCCGCCCTTCAGGCTCGAGCACCCGCGCTCCATGCCAGACCCAGTTTTCGCGCTCCTCGGCGGCCAGGGCATCGAGGTCGAGCACCGTCTCCCAGGCCGGCTCCGGCTTGCGGTATTCCTCCAGCGTCGTCCGTCGCCAGAGGCCCTTCGGGTTGGTGGCGTCGCGCCAGAAGTTGTAGTAGCGGTCGCCGATCTTCGAAACCATCGGGATCCGCTCCTGGGAGTCGAGAATTGCCAAGAGCCGGGCCTCGAGGTTGGTGAAGGCCTCGGCCTCTGCCAGGGTGGCGACGCACTCGGCATTTTGCTCCCGTACCCACGCCAGCGGTTTTTCGCCCGTTACGTCTTCGAGCCAGAGGTGTGGGTCGGGTGGCGTGTCGCTCACGTCGGCGGCATGGGGGTAGGGCATGGCGAACAGGAGGCTCCCGAGGAACAACAGGAAAAAAATCATCGCATGGCGGCGGGCTCGGGGTTGCCCGTGCCGCGTCGCCGGACGTTCGCTGCGGCCCACCAGGCCTTCGCTCACTCGGAGAAAACCTCGCTTTCGCCATCCTAGCTGCGCTCGGTTTCCTACGCCGGCTCTACGGCACGGGCAACCCCTCGCGGGATCTTTGATTCCTTTTTTGTGACAGTTTTCCACGCTGCCGTGAAAACTCGGGAGACCTGTCATCCCAAAAAAAATTGCGGATCTGTCCTTCACGTTCGTACCTGACCAGTGCCGGTGACGATGAATTTGTAGGTGGTGAGCTCCTTTGTGCCGCAGGGGCCGCGGGCGTGGAGCTTGTCGGTCGAGATGCCGATTTCGGCGCCGAGGCCGAGTTCGCCGCCGTCGTTGAATCTTGTGCTGGCGTTCACCATCACCGCGGCCGTGTCGACGCGGGCCGTGAACCGGTCGGCGGCCTGTTGATCATTCGTGATGATCGCATCGGTATGGCGGGAGCCGTAGCGGTTGATGTGATCGATTGCGGCGTCGAGCGAATCAACCACGGCCACCGAGATCTTGGGCCCGAGAAACTCGGTGGCGTAATCGGTGGCGGTGGCGGGGCCTGAGGCGGGGATCAACGCCTGCGTGGCCTCGTCCCCCACGATCTCGACGCCCAGGGCAGCGAGGGCGGTGGCGACCGCGGGCAGGAATGCTGCGGCGACATCGCGATGAACGAGCAACGACTCGGCCGCGTTGCAGACGCCCATCCGCTGGCACTTCGCGTTGACCGTGATGGCCTGAGCCATGGCGAGGTCGGCGGCCTTGTCGACATAGACATGGCAGTTGCCGGAGAAGTGCTTCAGCACCGGCATCCGGGCCTCGGCACAGACGCGGCGGATGAGGGCCTCGCCGCCGCGGGGGATCACGATGTCGATCAGATCATCCAGCTTCAGGAATTCGCCCACCGCCTCACGGTCGGGAGTGTCGACCAGCTGCACGCAGTCGACGGGGAGGCCACTCTCCGAGATCGCCTGCCGCACGCTCTCCACGATGCGACTACTCGAATGGGTCGCCTCCTTGCCGCCGCGGAGAATGATCGCGTTGCCGGAGGCGAGCGCGACCGCAGCGGCATCAGCCGTGACGTTGGGCCGCGATTCATAGATAAAAAAGACGACACCGAGCGGCACCCGGATCTTGCGGACGAGAAGGCCGGAAGGGCGGCTCGATTCCTCGAGCAGTTCGCCAACGGGATCAGGCAGGGCGGCCACCGCCTCAACCCCGGCGGCAATCGCCTCGACCCGCTGGGCATCGAGCGTGAGCCGGTCGATCGCGGCGGCCGAGAGGCCGAAGCCGGGGGCGGCGGCGAGGTCGAGGCGATTGGCGGCCAGGATGGCCTCGGCATCGCCGCGGATGCGGGCGGCGGCGGCACGCAGGCAGGCGGCCTTCTGGTCGGAGTCAATTCCGGCCAGATCAATCGCGGCCCGTCGGGCCCGAGTGGCGATGTCGTGG
>JAQBZA010000432.1 GCA_027622795.1 Planctomycetota bacterium
GTAGCCGCCGACTGGCTGTCGCGGCTACACGCCGCCGTCGGCTACGACCGCCTCGCCGACATCGACCGGTTGGCCCCGGCCGAGATCGCGCTGCCGAATGGAAAGCGACATGCGATTCGTTATGAGCCGGGGAAGGAACCAGTCGTGGCCGTCAGCATCCAGGAACTCTTTGGCATCGCCGAAACGCCACGGATCGCCGGCGGCCGCGTGCCTGTGCTGCTGCATCTGCTCGGCCCCAACCATCGACCGCAGCAGGTGACGAGTGACCTGGCCAGCTTCTGGGAAAACACCTATCCGGAAGTGAAGAAGGAACTGCGGCGGCGGTATCCCAAACACGCGTGGCCAGACGATCCGTTGGCCGCGAAGGCATCCCAATCAGGCCTCAAACGCGACGCTCACTGATCGCGGGTATTCCGGTCGGGCTGGTCGTACCGGTCAGGCAGGGGGCTAAAGATCCGGTTGTGGTTTGGCGGCGAGTCTGCCGATCCCACAATGCCGGTACCCTTTCCTGATGGAGCCAGAAACTCTCATGGTCCGCTTTGCCCCCCTGTTCGCGATCGTTGTTGCCCTCGCCCTCCCTTCCATGATCCGTGCTGAAGCCCCGACGCCCGCCGCGGCTCCGAATCCAGCCGTCGAAGCTGCTACGGAAGCTGCCGCCGACGCCGCATCGCAGGCTGCGGTACCGCAGCGAGCCACTCGCCCCGTCCAGCGGACCAGCCGTTCCGTTCAGCCGACCCGCCGCGGCCCAGTCGCGAAGCTGATCGAGCTCGAGCGGCGGAAGAACGAGTGGCTGCGGGAAACGTTCCGCAATAATTGAGCCACCCGCACGAGTTGCCTCCAGCTGCCGGGCCGACAAGGGTAGGATGACCGTCGAGGATCTCGACATGAATCCAACAGCGGCCCGGTGGCTGGAAGGGCTTCGTGACTTCGTCGCCCGCTATCGTGCCAGCCGCCCCGTGCTCGCTGCGGCCACGCCTGAACAGCGTGGCCAGCAGCCGATTCTGGCAACGCACCTCGCCACGTGGATCGATGGCGAGGCTGCGACGTTGCCCATCACGCATGCGATCCCGTTGACAACGTCGGACATCGGCGTTGTCGTGATCGAGGAGTGCCTCACCCGCCCCGAGCCGCTGATCGCAAGCCTCGCCCCGCGGATTCTCCCGGTTCGGGAGATCGAATACCGCCTCTACACGAAGGCTCATCCCGATCCCGATCGAGCGTTCCATCTGAATCACTGGAGCTGGATCAAGGCACCCGTACCGCAGCAACGCCACGCTGAATTTCATGCCTGGCCGATTCAAGCTGGCGAAGCCTATTGGCTTCACCGCACCGGCACGAGCGGCCCCGGCGAAGCTGAGTCTCGCCACACGCATCTCTGGAAGTGGACCGGCTCCCATGCCGTGCTCCTGAAACCGTTCATTCAAGAACGCGTCGAAGCACTGTAAAGCGACGTCAGTGGACAGCCCAGCCGGCACGGCGAGCGGAACGGAGCCCGTTGCGACACCATTCGATATTCGCTAGTTTCTCACCAGGTAATCGCACGGAACCCTTCATGACGCCCCGCATTCTCGTCACCACAACTTCCTTTCAAGATACGCCCGGCGACCACCATGCGAAACTCGCCGCCACCGGCTGGGAGATCATTACCGCCCGTGGCCCGCTGAGCGAAGCTGATACGCTGGCTGTCGTCGGCGAGATTGACGGCGCCATCTGTGGCGACGACGCCATCACGCGGACCGTGCTCGAGAAAGCCCGACCACGGCTCAAGGTGCTCTCCAAGTATGGCATCGGCGTCGATAAGATCGACGTCAAGAGCTGCACAGAGTTTGGGATTCCGCTGCTCTTCACACCGGGTGTGAACCATACGACCGTTGCGGAGCATGCCTTCCTACTCCTGTTGGCGATCGAAAAGAATCTGCTCTTTCACACCGACTCGACCCGCGGCGGCGGCTGGCAGCGGCAGACCGGCCACGAGTTGCTCGGGAAGACGATCGGGATCGTTGGCATGGGGCGGATCGGCAAAGAAGTGGCGATTCGTGCGAAAGCGTTTGGCATGCAACCGATCGGCTACGACGTCTACTGGGATGAGGCCTTCGCCACCGAACACGGCATCCCCCGCGCAGCCTCGCTCGATGAGCTGTTTGGTCAGGCCGACTACATCTCGATGCACACCAACCTCACACCCGAGACCCGCGACCTCGTGTGTGCCAAGACGATCGCCACCATGAAGCCGGGCGTCATCATCCTCAACTGCGCCCGTGGCGAAATCGTCAACACGGCCGACATCGCCGCCGCCCTGAAGGCGGGCCGCGTGCGGGGCTACGGCACCGATGTGCTCGACGAGGAGCCGCCCCGGGCGGACCATCCGTTGCTCCATCTGCCCAACTGCATCGTCACCCCCCACATCGGCTCTCGCACCCATGAGAGCGTGCAACGCCAGGCGATGGCTGCGGTCACCAACCTGATCAACGCTATGCACGGCGAAAAACCGCTCGCCCAAGTGAACCCCGAAGTGCCGGTCAGAAAGGTAATTCGAATCTAAATCATTGATGCTGAACGCCGGAATCGGTGGACGCTCGACGAGCGTCGGAGATTTCGCTCGTGTGGGGTGTGAAGTGTCGGTTGAGGAGTTGCGAAATATCCCCGCGAGGAGACTTCTGCCGTTCCGGCGACAATGCGGTCTCTCAGCACATCAAGAAAACAGAATGAGTGAAACCTTTTTTGTCGTCCCCGTCGATGCCCACGAGGCGGTCGTCAAGGCTGCGTATCTCAAGCGTGGCTTTGACGCCGCCGAAGCCGACCATGCGGCGAAGCTCGCCACGGCTGCCACGAAGCATGGCATCCGTACGCACAACGCGATCAAGGCGTTGCATCTCGACGAACTCTTCGGCTCGAAGGCCGGGGGCTGCACGCCGAGGGCGGTGATCAAGAAGCTCCCCAGCCGCTTCAAAGCCGCCGAGGTGTGGGATGCCCAGAAGAAGCTCGGGCAGGCCGTGGCCTGGGAGGCGATTGATGACTGCATGCGGCTCGCCGACACCTACGGCACAGGCACGGTGTCGATCGACAATGCGTTTCTCTATCTCTGGGGCGGCGGCTAT
>JAQBZA010000433.1 GCA_027622795.1 Planctomycetota bacterium
GGCCAGTGGGCGGCTGGCAGGGCGGCCACGCCGGCAAACAGAAAATAACAGAGCAGGTTGGGGACGGTGTGCACCGGCAGCCCATCAAAGGTGTCGTCCCACTTGGTCAGCCGTGAATAGAACACCGCCGCCTCGGTGATGGCGACGGCCTGGGCATGGTCGGGCGACGCCAGCGGCGTCTTGTCGCCGAGACCGAGCACGAGCCGCGGCCGCCAGCGGCGAAACACTTTCGCCAGCGCTACCCGCACCTCAAACGAATCGAAGAGCCGGCGGTTGGGAAAGTCAAGATGTTCCCGGTGCGTCACGCCGAGCACCCGCGCCGCGGCGGCAGCCTCCGCCAGCCGCTCCTCCGGCCCGCTCGACCGTGGCGTGGGCTCGCCGTCGGTAAGGTCGACGATGCCCACACGATAGCCCTGCGCGGCAAGCAGCGCCAGCGTACCGCCACAACCGATCTCCACATCGTCGGGATGAGCCCCGACAGCGATCACATCAAGTGGTTCGGGAAGGTGCGGCTCAGCCATCGTTGGTCACACAAAACAACTCAGTGGGGCTTCGTGGCGGCCATCAGGAAACTTGGGTTGATCGCCTCGAAGCGAATGCGATCCATCTGTTCAATGCCGCGGGCGATGTTCACCATCCAGTAGGCGGCGTCTCCCGAACGGGCCCGCAGGAGCGCGTGCACGGCGGCCAGGTTTTCGATGCTGTTGCACGAGGTGACGAGCCGGCCGCCAGGCTTCAGCCGCTTCCAGGCTTCCTCCACGAGCATCGCGACGTGGCGGCCACTTCCGCCCACGTAGATCGCATCGGGATCGGGCAAGCCGGCCCACGCCTCCGGTGCCTGGCCAAGCACGGCATGCAGGTTGCCCACGCCAAACCGCTCTGCATTCTCTTCGATGAGCCGGTGGTCGTCGGGGTCCATTTCGATCGCGTAGACTGCGCCTCCAGCGGCGATCTGTGCCGCCTCGAGGCCGACAGAGCCGCTTCCGGCTCCCACGTCCCAGGCAATGCTCGCCGGTTGCAGTGCCATCTCGGCCAGAGCCAGCGAACGAATCTCGGCCGGCGTGAGCAGGCCCCGTTTCGGCCGCGATTGCAGAAAGCATTCGTCAGGGTTGCCGAAGAGCCGCCTGCCAACCTCACCGGCCGCGTCAGTAACCCGCGTCTTCCGCACAAGGATCATCACATTGAGCGGACCAAACGTGTCATGGGCGATTTCGGCGAGGCTCCCCTGAGTGACACGCTCATCGGGCGAGCCGAGGTTTTCGCAGACATAGGCCTGAAAGGAGTCGATGCCGTTGTCGAGGAGAGCCCGGGCGACCGCGGTCGGTGGCCACTGCTCACTCGTGAACAGGCCGACCGTATCGCTGGAGCGGATCTTGTCGATGACGCGCTCGATTGACTGCCCCGACAGATTGGCAAGAAACGCCTCCTCCCACGACTCTTTCACGCGGGCAAAGGCGAGTTGCATGCTGCTGACATGCGGCACAACCTCGAAGCGATCCTTGCCGAATTTGGAGCACACATAGCGGGCGGTGCCATAAAAAAGCGGATCACCGGAGGCGAGCACGACGAGCCGATTGGTGCCTGCCGCCGTAATTTTCTCGCACAACTCCTCGAGCGTGGCAGCCACCTCGAGCCGGCCGGCCAGATCAGCCGGCAGCAGCGATCGGCAAACCTCGGGGCCGAGCAAGGTATCGGCGCGTTCAAGCACCTTGCGGGCCTGCGCGGTCATGCCGTCAACACCGTCATCGCCGATGCCGACGATATGCACTTTCTCCGCAGCCACTCACCCTCCCGTCATGCGCAATCCGTAAATCGTCTCGGCGAGGCCGTCCACGGCCGGCAGCGCTGCCTTGAAGAGTTCGCTCTCCGGATCAGGCCTGGAACGATCAGGCCTGGAACGAACTACCGCAGCCGCAACTCTTCTTCGCGTTTGGATTGTTGAACGTGAAGCCCCGCTTGTCGATCCCCTCGTGGAAATCGAGCGTGGTGCCGTCAAGGAAGAGGTCGCTCTTTTTGTCGACCACGACGGGCACTCCGTGCTGGTCTGACTTCGTGTCAACTTTCGGATCCCACTTGGTGTCGAAGCCCAGCGAATATTGAAAACCACTGCAGCCCCCGCCGGCAACACCGACGCGAAGAACCGTTTCCGCGGCGAGTTTTTGGTCGGCGATGATCTTCTTGACTTCGCCGGCAGCCTTCTCAGTGAGCATGATCGACATGAGCGTTTCTCTCCTGCTTGGATGACTTCGCTGGCTGCCACGAAATCTCGCAGCCCCGCATGCGAAAATTATAGCCCTTGCTCGCGATCCGGCCAAGGGCGGCCGTTCCCCTTCACATCCCCCGCAGCCGGGCAACGCCCGCGGCGATCACCTCTGCGGCGTGGTCGATCTCGGCCTCGGTCGTAAACCGCGACACGCCAAACCGCAGGCTGGCCCGGGCCTCGTCATCAGAAAGCCCGATCGCCAGCAGCACATGGCTTGGCCGCGGATTCTCTGACGAGCAGGCGCTGCCGCTACTCACCGCCAGCCCCGCCCCAGACAGCGTCGCCAAGAGTGTCTGCCCATCCACCCCAGGCACATGGACATTGAGATTGTTGGGGAGCCGACCGCCGTAGTCCGCCGGGCTTTCGAGTGGCGGCCCATTCAGCTGAATGCTTGGCACATCTCGCTCCAACCGCTGCCAGAGCCGATCTCGCAGACCACGGAGCCGCTGGGGCTCGTCGGCGACGCTGCTCGCTGCAAGGCGGGCCGCCTCGGCCATCCCGACAATGCCCGGCACGTCGAGCGTGCCGCTCCGCAGACCCCGCTCCTGACCGCCGCCGAAGACGAGCGGATCGACCCGCGCCGCCCGCTCTCGCCGCCGCACAAAGAGGCTTCCTGCGCCCTTTGGGCCATGAAACTTGTGCGCCGAAAAGCTTGCCAGATCAGCTCCGAGCGCATCGACATTCAGATCCATGCGGCCGAGGGCCTGCGCGCAGTCGACATGCAACACTGCCCCATGTCCGCGCACTGCCGCCGCGATTGCCGGGATATCCTGAATCGTGCCGATCTCGTTGTTGGCGAGCATCACCGACACGAGAAATGTGTCGGGGCGGAGG
>JAQBZA010000434.1 GCA_027622795.1 Planctomycetota bacterium
CTCGAACCCAGGACCAACGGATTAAAAGTCCGATACTCTACCGACTGAGCTACAGCCCCACGACCTTCCTACCGAAGGTGTCACCACGGGCAACCGGTTGATTCGGCACGGCCTCCAGACCGGTGGCGGCAGCGAGGTCGTCCGCAACGGCACTCGTTGCGTAGGATAGTTGCCGGAAGGCTTCTCCCGCACGGACCGAGCGGCTCTCGAGAAGGATAGCCCGGTCAATGACACTTTCGCAGCGTTCTCGGGGCTAACGGACTGCTCATGAGCAGCGAGAGCGGTCATTTCGGGCGGCTCGGGCCCGTTGCCGCGAGCTCCGCGAACCCCTCAGCAGTGGCGTTTTTTCGCGTGGGCGCAGACGACCGGCAGGTGGACCAGGTGGACGGCAAGAGTAAACATCCGTACCCTATCCTCGGGACAGACCGGTTTGGCACCTCCCGCGAATAGACGGCGCCGGTCGGGTTGTTGGGATTGCTCCACTGGCCGCAACTCGACATCGATTTGTCGATCCGCTCGATCCGTGATCCCGCGGCGTTTCCTCTTGTCGCCCGATAAGCCCGGGCCGGAAGAAAGGGGAAAGAAGAAGTAACCCTCTTCTCTTCCCGTCTGATCAGGGGAACCGACGAGTTCAGGTCTCAGGCCGGCGTGGGATTATACTGGTCCGGTGATGCTTTCCGTCGTGGTGTGTGGACTCGGTCGATTTGGTCTCCAGGTGGTGGAAGCGCTGCGCGGCTGTGGCTGCCCGGTGACGGTCATCGCCGATGGCAGCACGAGCACGGAACGGATCGAGCGGGCCCGCGCGGCGGGAGCCGAGTTCGTGCGGGGCGACTTTCGCACCCCGGCGGCCCGCACGGAGGCGAATGTTGCCGCCGCGGCGGCAGCGGTGCTTACCACATCGAGCGATGCGGACAACCTCGAGGCGGCCCTCGAGATCCGCGGCGAAGCACCCGGCGTGCGGGTGGTGATGCGGCATTCCCAGCCGCGGCTGTCGCGCCGCTTTGAAACCGACTTTGGCATCACCGCGGCCCTGGCCCCCGCCGACCTTGCGGCCGGCGCCTTCGTGGAGGCGGCGCTCGAGGCTCCCGCCACTGCCCTGGGCATGCGATCCATCGGTCGTCCCGTCGATATCCCGCGGCGGCCGGTGCGGGCGGAGTTTGTGGCGATCCCACTGTTGCTGATCGGGATCTATGTCGGGGCGATCGCCGTCTTCCGGCACACGCTGAACCTGACCTGGGTCGACGCCACCTACTTTGCCACCACCGTCGTCACCACGGTCGGCTTTGGTGACATCAACCTCCATCAGGCCCCCGACTGGGTGAAGCTGTTTGGCGTGGTGCTGATGTTTGCCGGCGTGCTGTTGATCGCGGTCACGGCGTCTCTCCTGGCGGTGTTCGTGGTGACGGGCACGGCCGACCAGCTTCGCAACGAGTTTCGGGCAAGGGGCCTGCGAAACCACGTCGTGGTGTGCGGGCTGGGATCGGTCGGCACGGCGGTGGCCCGCGACCTCTACGACCGCGGCCACCGCGTCGTAGTCATCGACCCCACGGCCGATGATGAACTCCACCGGGAGACCAACCCACGGTGCCCGGTGATCGTCGGCGATGCGACCCGCCCGGTGATTCTCCATCGGGCCGGCATTGAACACGCCCGCGCGCTTGTCGCCTGCACCAGCAACGACGCGGTCAACCTCGAGATCGGTCTCACCGCCCAGACGGTGGCCGAAACGCGGCCGAGCGGCCAGCGGCTGCGGGTCGTGCTCCGCTGCTTCGAGGCCGACCTGGCCCGTCGTATTCATGCCGTGTCCGACAACTACACGCTCTTGTCGGAGGCGAAGATCACGGCCGACGTGTTTGTGCGGCAGGCGCTCGGTCAGGCCGAAGGCTGATGACCGCTGGCCGCTGCTCCCGCCATGCCTTGGCTGCGTCTCACCAGCGATTCCCTGCGGCGGCTCTTTGCCGGAGGCCAGCGGCAGGGATTGCCCGGGATTACCGGGGATGGTCTGATTTTGGATCGCGCGAGCGGCACAGGGTTTCACAGCAACGACAGACGGGGGAGCATTTCATGAGTGCGCCAGAGAAGACTCAAGGCCAGGCTGCCGGCAGGCTTGCGAGCGTAATGCAGGAAGACCGAGTGTTTCCGCCCTCGGCCGAGTTTTCCCAGAAGGCCCGGATCGGATCGCTGGAGGACTATCGCCGGCTCTACGACGAGGCCCGCAACGACCTCGCCGGCTTCTGGGATTCCCGGGCCCGGGCCCTGCCGTGGATCAATCCCTACACCAAGGTGCTCGACTGGAAGCCGCCCCATGCGACCTGGTTTGTTGATGGGAAGATCAACGCCTCGGCCTGCTGCCTCGACCACCAGATCGCCACGGGCAAGGGAGACAAGACGGCGCTGGTGTGGGTGGGTGAGCCGACTGGCGAGCGCCGCGAGTTCACCTACCGGCAGTTGCATGCCGAGGTCTGCCGCGTGGCGGCCGGGCTGCAGAAGCTCGGCATCAAGCCGGGCGAGGTCGTCTCCATTTATATGCCGATGACGCCCGAGCTCGTGATCGCGATGCTCGCCTGCGCTCGGATCGGCGCCGTCCACTCGGTGATCTTCGGTGGCTTTTCCAGCGAGGCGATTGCCGACCGCAACCAAGACGCCCAGGCCGTGGCCGTGATCACGGCCGACGGTGGCTGGCGGCGGGGTGCACAGCTACCGCTGAAGAAAAATGTCGATGAGGCGCTGCAATCGGCCGCCCACGAGCCGACGACGGTGAAGCATGTGATCGTGCTGAAGCGGACCGGCCAGCCGGTCGACATGGTGGCCGGCCGCGACATCTGGTGGCACGACCTTGTGGAAGGAATGCCGGCCGACACGCCGCCGGTGGCGATGGACTCCGAGGCCCCGCTCTTCATCCTCTACACGAGCGGCTCGACCGGGAAACCGAAGGGCATCAAGCACACGACCGGCGGCTACACGCTCTGGGCCAAGACGACGACCGAGTGGGTGTTTGACATCCGCGACGACGACCTCTTCTGGTGCACGGCCGACTGCGGCTGGATCACCGGCCACAGCTACGTCACCTACGGCCCGCTGGCCGCGGGGG